>JAQGJO010000266.1 GCA_028290595.1 Hyphomicrobiales bacterium
CGCGATAGGGAACATGGACTGTCTGGACGCCGGTCTTGATCTTGAACAGTTCGGCGGCGAGATGCGACGACGAGCCGTTGCCGGTCGAGCCGTAATTCAATTTGCCAGGCTCGCGCTTCAACATGGCGACGAGGTCTGCGGCGGAAGAGACCTTGAGATCACGCTTGACGACAAGCGCATGCGGCACGGTGCAGACGCCGCAGATCGGCGCGAAGCTCTCCAGCGTTTTGTAACCGAGATTGGGGATCAGCGCGTCGTTGGTGCCGTGCGTCTGCTGGGTTCCCAGCACCAGGCGGTAGCCATCCGGCTCGGCCTGGGCGACCGCCAGCGCGCCGATGACGCCACCACCTCCGCCCCGGTTTTCGATGATGATCGATTGGCCGAGGCTCTGCGTCATCGGCTCGCCCAGCGCCCGCGCGACAAGATCGACGGAACCACCCGGAGGATAGGGAACCACGACGGTGAGCGGCCGCGACGGAAAGCGCTCCTGCGCTATGGCGGAGTCCAGAAGCGGGGAGCCAAGCAGTGTTGTGGCTCCGCCAAGGAAACGCCGCCGATCAAGCAAGTTCATTCTCATACGGTCTCGACCTATTCGCCGAGCTTCACATTGGCCTGCTTGATCACGCCACCCCAAAGCTTCTCCTCGCTGGCAATAAAAGCCGCCGCTTCGGAAGGCGAATTGCCGATAGGCTGAGCCCCCTGGTCGAGGAACTTCTTCTGTATGTCGGGCGAGCGGATGACCGCGACGATATCCCGATTGGCTTTGGCGATGATGGCGTCCGGCGTGCCGGGCGGCGCCATGAAGGCGAACCAGGCGATGGCAGAGAAATCCTTAAGACCGGATTCCGAAAGCGTTGGAACGTCCGGCAATTGCGCGGAACGCTCAAGCGAGCAGACACCGATGATCTTCATGGTGCCGCCGCGATGCTGCGGCAAGGATAGAGAGATATTATCAAAAAACACGTCGACATGACCGGCGACGAGATCGTTCAAGGCAGGCGCGGTGCCACGATAGGGCACGTGGTTGAACTTTACGCCTGCTCGCGATTCAAACAGGGCTGCGGTGAGATGCGATGTGCTGCCGTTGCCCTGGTTGGCGCAATTGAGCTGTCCCGGATTTGCCTTGGCTTTGGCGATCAGCTCGGCAATCGTCAAGACACCGAGCTTGTTGCTGACATCGACGACATTCGTCGCCGACCCGATGATGGTGATCGGCTTGAATTTGGTCGGATCGAAATTCAGTTTCGGATAGAGGTTCTGATTGATCGCGATCGGCGGCGCCGGCGATGCCATCAGGGTGTAGCCATCCGGCTCGGCATGGGCGACGTTCTCGGCGCCGACATTTCCGCCGGCTCCCGTGCGGTTTTCGATGTAGACTGGCTGTTTCCACACACTGGTCAGCACTTCGGCAATCAGGCGCGGCAGTGCATCGGCGGTGCCGCCGGCCGCAAACGGCACGATGATCCTGACGCTCTGCGACGGCCAGTTGCCGGCATCCTGGGCGAAGGCTGCCGGCGCCAGCAGCGACGTGCCGGTCGCCAGGAGGCTCTTGTTAAAAAGGCGGCGGTCCATGGGCTTTCCTTCTCGCTTCTTCAGGCGACGAGTTGAACGACTTCGTTTTGGGCATCCCTGCCCTGAGCGCGGTATTGCCCGATCTTCTGGATCAAAGGCGCGTCCGTCATGGTGTAGAGAATGGCGTCTTCGGTGCCTTTGTTGACATGACGCCGCCAGAGGAAATTCGGCACGACGAAAATGTCGTTTTCTTCCCAGTCATAGGTCTTGCCGGCGATCTCGGTCTGTCCGCGCCCCTGCATGCAGACATAGACCGTGCTCGCGGTTTCGCGCTTGAACCGCGTCTCCTCTCCCGGCTGCAGCAATTGCGCGCCATAGCCCGTGGTGGGAAAGAGCGATGCGCCGGTGACGGGGTTCAATACGTCGAGGAAAGTGCCCTCGTAAGGGTCGCTGTCCTGGCCGCGCATGGCGCTCAGTGCCGCTGTGATATCCTTGCCGCGATAGTGGACGCAGGGGCTTGTCTGATGGCCGATGCCCCGCGCGTGCGACACACGCGGCACGAGGCCGCCCTTGCCGTAGAGATTGTGGGAATAGCCGTTCGGCAGAGTCTGCGCCTGGGCGCGCGCATTGTGCGGCGCGCCCGGCATGTCCTCGTCGAGCCAGATCAGATCGAGGAATTCCAGCACCGGCCAGTCGAGCGTGTCGATCCAGGTCACCGGTTCGTTGGAATCATTGCCGTGATCGTGCCAGGTGCCGTTCGGTGTGAGGATGAGATCGCCGCGCTCGGCCTCGCAGCGCTCGCCTTCCACCATCGTATAGCCGCCCTTGCGCGACAGGATCGTCCGGCTGGCGTTGGGCGAATGCATGTGGGCCGGCGCGAGATCGCCGGAATTGTAGATTGAGACGGCGCAACGCAAGGTCGCGGCCACTTGCAGCCTTCCGCCAAGGCCGGGATTGGTGAGCAAGAACTGCTGCCGGTCGGCGAATTCGATCGGCGACACATCGGCATTGCGGGCGACGTCGGCGATCCGGTCGAGATAGGGCGAAATCTCGCGCCATTTCCACAGATGCGGCACGGCCTTCAATTGTGCCGCAGCGACGCGGCCCTGGGCCAGACGCCCCTCCGGCACGAGGCCGGTCTCCTTGAACCACGGCCGTTGCGCCGGCGCATTGGCCTGCGTCCGCAGCCAGATATGGAACTGTCCGGCTTCGGCGTTCAGACTTTCCATAGCGGCGCGCGCATCGCCCGAAATCGGCGCTTTTTGGGTTGGCTGAGCCTGGGTCATTGCCGTTTCCTCTCGTTCACCGTTCGCATTATTCTGCATTCTTCGAGAAATGATGACAGAGCCATTGGCTTGTCAACTCAAGGGCTTCTCAACTCAAGCGGTTCGCGCGCCAAAGCACCGCGCATTGACTTGCCGATTGCCGCGCCCTTTATATGCCGCAAAGGCAGACCTTAGGAAAAACAATGGGCCAATCAGCCGATTACGCACTCAGCCCCATACAGCCGCCGCAATGGCCCGGCGACGGGTTTACGCGGATCCCCTATTGGGCGTTCCAGCGCGACGACGTGTATGCGCTTGAGCAGACGCATATTTTCCAAGGTCCGAGCTGGCACTATCTTTGCCTGGAAGTGGACATTCCCGACGCCGGGGATTTTCGCACCACGGCGGTCGGCGATGCCTCGGTAGTCGTCACGCGTGATACGGATGGCGAGATCTACGCTTTTGAGAACCGCTGCGCCCATCGCGGCGCGCTGATCTGCCTCGACGCCAAGGGCAAGGGCAAAAAGGACTTCGCCTGCGTCTATCACGCCTGGACCTATGACCTGAAAGGCAAGCTCACCGGCGTCGCCTTCCAGAAAGGCATCAAAG
>JAQGJO010000276.1 GCA_028290595.1 Hyphomicrobiales bacterium
GTCAAGCCGGCAAGCAGGATGAGAAACAGCCGCGCCGCCAGGGTGCGCGGCCACAGCCGGCGCGGCTGGGGCGCTGTGAGCGCGCTCATCGACGCGCCTCCAAAATCGTCACCGGCATCGAGAACACATAGCCTTCGCTACGCACGGTCTTGATATAGGCCGGCTCCCGCGCGTCATCGCCGAGGCGCTGGCGAAGCCGGCTGACAAGAAGGTCGATCGAGCGTTCGAAGAGATCCGCCTCCCGCCCCTGCGTGAGGTTCAACAACTGGTCGCGGTTGAGCACCCGTTGCGGATGATCGACGAAGGTCCGCAGCAGGCGGTATTCGGCGCCGCTGAGCGCGATGGCGGTGCCTTCGCGATCGAGCAGATGCCTTGCCGACGTGTCGAGCTGCCAGTCGCCGAACGCCAGCAATTGGCCCACTTCGGTCACCTGAAGATTCGGTGGCAGCATGCGCGTGCGGCGCAGAATGGCCTTGATGCGCGCCAGCAGTTCGCGTGCGGCAAACGGCTTTGCCAGATAGTCGTCGGCGCCCATCTCCAGGCCGATGATGCGGTCGGTCTCGTCGGTTCGCGCCGTCAACATCAGCACCGGCGTCGCCTTGTGCTTGCCTGCCCGCAATTCGCGGCACAGGACCAGCCCGTCATCGCCGGGCATCATCAGATCGAGAACAATGAGATCGACGGAGGTCGTCTCCAGGAAGGCTCGCATATGCCGGCCGTCCGCCGCAGTGGTGACGCGCAGGCCGTTCTTTTTGAGATAGGTCGAAACCAGCTCTCGGATTTCGCGATCGTCATCGACAACCAGGATGTGATCGACATGCTCCATCATAGAACCTTTTTCCCAGCCGCACTCTTGAGCGGTCCCTGCCCGTCTGAGTCTATCTGAAATGCCGCGGGTAACAAAAACCGCGCATCCCCTGCGCCTCGAACGGATAAGCGTTCGAGGCGCAGGGGCAATCGCTCAGAACCCATCCACGTCGATGACTGCCTGGGCGAAGGCCTGCGGCGCTTCCTGCGGCAGGTTATGGCCGATACCGCCGGTCAGGGCGCGGTGCGCATACTTGCCCGAGAACTTGTTGCGATAGGCCGAAGGGTCCAGGTGCGGAGCGCCGTTGGCATCGCCTTCGAGCGTGATCGCCGGAACGCCGATCACCGGTGCCGTTGCCAGCCGGTTTTCCAGCACGTCATACTGCGCCTCGCCCGCAGCCAGGCTCAGCCGCCAGCGATAATTGTGCATCACGATGTCGACATGGTCCGGGTTGTCGAAGGAGACAGCGCTGCGCTCGAATGTGGCGGCATCGAATGTCCACTTCGGCGAAGCTGTCTCCCAGATGAACTTCGCAAAATCGCGGCGATATTTTTCATAGCCTTCCCGGCCCCGCGCGGTGGCGAAGTAATACTGATACCACCAGTCGAACTCTGCCTTCGGCGGCAGCGGATGCTTGCCGGCTTCGAGATTTGTCATCAGATAGCCGCTCACCGAGACGACCGCCTTGCAGCGCTCCGGCCATAGCGCACCCATGATGCAGACCGTCCGTCCGCCCCAGTCGAACCCGGCGATGATCGCCTTCTGGATCTTCAGCGCATCCATCAGAGCGATGACGTCGAGCGCCACGGCCGACTGCTGGGCATTGCGCAATGTGTCGCCGGAAAGAAAGCGCGTGGTGCCGAAGCCGCGCTGGTGCGGAACAATGACCCGATACCCAGCCGACGCCAGCAAAGGCGCGACATCGACGAAGCTGTGAATGTCGTAGGGCCAGCCGTGCAGGAGAATGACCGGCGGACCGTCGGCGGGGCCTGCCTCGGCATATCCGATGTTGAGCAGGCCGGCATTGATCTGCTTCAGCGCGGCGAACGCCGTGTTGGTTCCCGGTTTTAGGGAAGGCAGAGCACCTGCCTTGCTGGCCTGCGCCTGGGCAAGTCCCATCATGCCCATCTGGGCCGCGGCAATGGTTGCAGCCGCGGTGCCGAAGAAGCGGCGGCGGTGCGGGTTGATTTCGTCAGACATGGATTTCTCTCCAAAGGAACATCGGCGCAACGACAGTGGTTGCTGGGGAGAAATGGCCATCGCCACGTATCTGCCGTGTGTCGCGATCTGGCGCAATTGCATGCTCATGTAGCTTTCCGGCGGCCAGATACAGTCAGATACAATTGGGGCCGATCAGGACACATGCGGGATACGTGGCGCCGGCTTTATGCGGTCAATGGCTGCTTTCAGCCGCTTCAAAGGAAACGATAATGCCGCTTCTCCTGATTTCCTCTCTCGTCGCCCTGATTGTCGGCGAACGGATTCTAGCTTGGATGATGCCGTCGCTGGGCGTCGGTGAACGTGTTCGCCGAGCGCTCGGCATGGCGGTGCTGGCCGGCGTGGCTGCGATCGCATTTGGTCTGTTTTATTCAGGAACCGCGACGCTGGAACAGGGCATGCCGGACAATTTCGGTCAGCAGGCAGCCGCTGAGCCTGGCCGGCCGTTTCACAGTAATCTGCCCGTCAAAGGCCGACTTCCCTCGCTTGATGGCGCGGTCGAATGGCTAAACTCGCCGCCGCTGAGCAGCGAACAGTTGCGCGGCAAGGTCGTGCTGGTCGATTTCTGGACCTATTCCTGCATCAACTGCATTCGCACCCTGCCCTACGTACAGGCCTGGGCCGCGAAGTACAAAGATCAGGGCCTCGTGGTGATCGGCGTGCATACGCCGGAATTCGCCTTCGAGAAAAAGATCGGTAACGTCAAAAAGGCGGTCGGGGATTTCAAGATCGCCTACCCTGTCGCAATCGACAACAACTTCAAGGTCTGGCGCGCCTTCGATAACAGTTACTGGCCTGCCCTCTACTTCGTCGATGCCAAAGGACAGATCCGTCACCAGCAGTTCGGCGAAGGCAATTATGAAAAGTCCGAAAAGGTCATCCAGGAGCTTCTGCGAGAACTGTCCGCCGAGACCGCCGCCACTGTCACGACAGATCCTGTCGCACCCGATGCCAAGGGCGCCGAGGCTGCCCCCGATCTGCGTAACCTTCGCTCAGGCGAAACCTATCTCGGCTCCAGGCAGGCATCGAACTTCGTCTCGCCGCAAGGCCTGAAAGCCGGTGCGCGAGACTATTCGGTGGCGTCGCCGAAGCTCAACGAATGGGGTCTGATCGGCAACTGGACGG
>JAQGJO010000111.1 GCA_028290595.1 Hyphomicrobiales bacterium
GGAGCACATTCACGCCGCTGCAGCTGGTCTATCTCTCGGCCAGCGGCTTCGCCCATTTCGTTTGGGGCCGCTATTTCAACATCAAGTCGCTCGCAGCCATCGGCACCAATCTCGCCGGGCCGGTGCAGCAGAGCCAGCATCCCATCGCGCTGCTGCTCGCCATCTTTTTCCTCGGCGAGACGCTGACGCCGATGAAGATCGTCGGCATCCTGCTGATCGCCATGGGCCCCGTCGTCATGCTGCGCCAGCGCAGTGCGGCGAAAGTGTTGGCGCCGCAAGCGATCGCGCCGGATAGCGCAGAGACCAAACCGGCCAAGCCGGTATTCGAGCCGCGCATGGCCGAGGGCTATTTCCACGCCCTGATGGCCGGCCTCGGCTTCGGCGCCAGCCCCGTGCTGTTCGCTGCCGGCATTGGCGACACTGGCCTCAGCATGCTCGGCGGCCTGATCTCCTTCATCGCGGCAACGCTGGTCGTCGCCGTCATCGTCATGTTGCCCGGCCAATTTCGCGACCTGCGCAATATGCAGCGCGCCAGCGTTCCGTGGTTTCTCCTCACCGCGCTGGCCACCTTTGGCTCGCAGTTCTTCCGTTACCTGGCACTCGCCATCGCGCCGGTCACGGTGGTGCAGCCGATCCAGAGCCTGTCGCTGATCTTCCGCTCGATCTTCGGCTATTTCATCAGCCGCGAGTATGAGCGGCTCGACCGCGGGGTCTATTACGGCCTCGCGCTGGCCTTCTTGGGCGCGCTGGTGCTGGGCATCGGCGACGCGGCGCTACGGCACTATGTGGCGCTGCCGCCCTGGCTCGCCGACATCGCCGCCTGGACGTGGCCTTAAGAGCTTCTGACCGTAAAGCATCAGGACTCGCGCAGCACCGCACGCAGCTTGATCGCCAGGTCCTGCCGCCGATAGGGCTTGTTCAAGAGCTGCACGCCAGGATCGACCCGGCCTTGATGGATTACCGTATTTTCGGTGTAGCCGGAGGTGTAGAGCACTCGTAGTCCCGGCCGCAGCCGCAACGCCTGCTCGGCCAATTGCGGTCCGGACATGCCGCCCGGCATGACCACATCGCTGAACAGCAGATCGATCGCCACATTGCCGCGCAGCACCTCCAAAGCCTCGGCGCCGCCCCGCGCCGTCAGCACATTGTAGCCCAGCGCCTTCAGTTCTCCCGCCACATGGACGCGCACCATCTCATCGTCTTCCACGGCCAGGATCGTTTCGCCGCACCCGCGCGGCAATGCTCCCACGATGCGCTTCATGCCGGCCGGGGGTGCGCTCGAACGCGGCAGATAAAGCTTCACGATCGTGCCGTCGCCGACCTCTGAATAGATCTTGATGTGGCCGCCCGTCTGTTTGACGAAGCCATAGACCATGCTGAGGCCCAGGCCCGTGCCCTTGCCGACATCCTTGGTGGTGAAGAAGGGCTCGAAAACATGGATGAGAACGTCGGCGCTCATGCCGCTGCCGCTATCGGCCACGGCAACCATCACGTAATCGCCAGGACGCACGTCGTCGTTCTGACCGGCATAGACCTCGTCGAGATGGACATTCGCGGTTTCCACAGTCAGCTGGCCGCCGGCGGACATGGCATCACGCCCGTTCAATGCCAAATTGAGCAGCGCGGTTTCCAGTTGCGCCGGATCGACCATCGCCGGCCAGACATCCTGGCCGAGCGCGAAACGGCATTCGACTTGTTCGCCAAGCGCGCGATGGAGAAGATTCTCCATACGCAGCAGCAAACGGTTGACCTCGATCGAGCGCGGCTCGAGGGGCTGGCGCCGCGCGAAGGCCAGCAGGCTACGTGTCAGGCTGGCGCCGCGCTCGGTGGCCCGCATCATCGTGTCGGCCAAGCCGCGCAACTCGGGCTGCTGGTCCAACCGTTCGACGAGCAATTCCGCGTTGCCGAGAATCACCGTCAGTAGATTGTTGAAATCGTGCGCCACGCCGCCGGTCAACTGGCCGACAGCTTCCATCCTCTGCGATTGACGCAGTTTCTGATTGAGCTCCTCGATGGCGTCGCGTTGCCGTTCCAAGGACTCCGCAGTGCCGTTGAGCAGCGTCATCAGGCCGCCCAGCTCGCCACCCGGATGCGGCAGCGCAATGCGCGCCCCCAGATCGCCGGCGGCAAGGCGTTCCGCCATCTTGCCGATGCGCGCGACCTGACGGCGGATGCTGATTTCCGCCAAGAACCATACGCCCAAGAACAGCATGAGCGCGACCGTCGCCAGAACGCTCAATTCCTCGCGCAGGCCGCGGTTCGCATCGGCGACGAGAACGGCCTTCGGCTGGCCGACCAAGACATACAGCCCGGCGCGATGCATCGCCGGATTGCCCGACACGGCCCAGACCGCCTGATCGCCACCGGCGCGCAGAATCTCGCCAGCGCCGCCGGCGCCATGAGCGGCCGCGAAGCCGAACAGCGGCGTATCCGCAATCGAGCTGCCGGCCGCCGGGGCATGGCCATCCGCCGCCTGCCAGGCGTGCACCGTGCCCTTGGTGTCGACGAAAGCCGTCTCGGTTTCACGGATACCGCGGTCCTGCAGCAATTTCGCCAGATTGAGCGACGCCAAAAGGATGAATCTCAGCTCGCCCGAGGACGCGCGCACCGGGTGGGCAATTTGCAGAACCGAAATTCCGGTCAAGCGGCCGAATGCCGGCTCGAGCACCACGCCGGACGATTGCGTCGAGGCCAGCTTGAAGTAATCGCGGTCGCGCAGATCGAGATCCCGTCCCGTGGCGAGCGAATCGCAAAAGAGCTGGCCGTCCGGGTTGATCGTCAGAATCCCGGTATATTGCGGATATTCCTCGCGCACGGCAGACAGAAAGGCGGAACAGGCGGCGCGATCCCCCGTGTCGAGATCGCGGGCGCGCGCCAGTCCGTAAAGCAATTGCGCGGTGCCGAGAATCTTCTCGTTCAGGGCACCGGCGATGTCGTCGGCACCGATCGACAAGCTGGCGACCGCGTCGGCGATTTGCCGTCCGCGGTCATCAACGAAGCGCAAGCCGACGAGAATCGTCGGCAGCGAAATCGCCAATAAGACAAGAAGAAGAAGCCGCGAACGAATGCTCATCGCCGACCATCCCCCTGATGGATCGCCTTACCCGCCACGGCGCATGACGCTCGGATGGCGGGCGATTTTCCGCGCGACGCCGGATTACGACATCGCGGCGTTGCCGGTCTTTCGCTAAACCGCCAGCCGGGCCATCATGCGCGCAGGATGCGCAAGCGGCAAGCCGCACACCCCAGCCGCCACTGGGCGCGAAGCATTCTCATTTTCGTCCGGTGACTTGGCGCGCGGGCAGGCTAATATCGCCCACGGCATATATCTCGATCGCAACGGGGGGACCGACCGCGATGTTCAATATCCTGACCTTTACCGGTTTTCACACTTGGCTGAGCCTGATCGCCCTGGCGAGCGGCGCGCTGCTGATTGTCGATCTGCTCACCAGCCGTCTCGCCTCGCGCTTGACCATCCTGTTCTTCGTCACCGCTGTCGCGGCCAACGTCACCGGTTTCCTGCTTCCCTTCACCGGCTTTTTGCCCTCGCACGGCGTCGGCATCATCTCCTCGCTCACGCTACTGTTGGCGCTGCTGGCGCGCTACGGCTTTCACCTCGCCGGCGCCTGGCGCTGGCTCTATGCCGTCTGCTTTGTGGTCGGCGTCTATTTCCTCGCCTTCGTCGCCATTGCGCAAATCTTCCAGAAGGTGCCCGCTCTCGCCGCCATGGGCCAGACGCCTTTCGCCATCGCAGAAACGGCGCTGCTGATCATCGCCATCGTGCTCGCGATCAAAGCGGCGAAAGCCTACCGCCCGACCATGATGGCCGCGGCGGCATAATACCGCGCGGCTGCATGACGGCTTTGCGATGAACCGCCGCCCCGTATGACTACTTTGGTCAAGCGTGGCGGGCGCAAACCCATGATCGTTTTCAACGCCTGAAGATGGCTGCAACAAGATGTCTGTGGGGCCTGACATAGTTTGCACATGGTGAGGCGCGAGGAATTCAATCCTCGCGCCTGACGAAATCGCCAAAAAATATCACGCCTTGATTAAGCGCTATTAAAACGGGAACGCAGAGCGACTATGCGCACAATTCTTCTGTGCAGTTGCGAAAGCGATGACTTGGTGCATTGCCGGGAATAAGAAAAATTCTCGTAAAATCATCACCACGCCGCTCTCGGCTTGCAGCACGGCAATATGGGCGTACGGGAAAACGTTGGATCGCGCGCTCTGCTCCAAACTCAAAAAACATAGCCTCCCTAAACGAAAAGCAATGGGACCTAAGCCGGACGTCATAGCGTTCCTCATCTTGCTGTCAGGGAACGTTCATTTTTTGGACATGACATGACCGTAATCCACACGAGATACGCGCCGGGCCCCTATCTAACCTAACTATGCGGATAGGTGATCTTCGCCAAAAGAAGTGCTGAAGCATCTCAACGCTCTGACCAGCTTGTCAGAAACAAGACACTTTCACGAAAGGTAACGGAGATGCGCAAGCGGGTGATGGTTCTCTGCCTCGACGCGTTCGATGCAGCGCTCGGCGATAAATTGATCGGGGCCGGCAAGTTGCCGGGGCTTGCCCGTCTCAAGGCCGAAAGTGCCCGCTTCGATCTGGAGCACGGACCGGACGGCAAGGCGCGCTACACAGGCCTGACTTGGGAGCATTTCTCCTCCGGCCGTAAACCCGAGACGTCGGGCAAATGGTCGGTCATCTCCTTCGATCCGAAAAGCTTCCGCGTGCAGCAGAGCTTCGC
>JAQGJO010000124.1 GCA_028290595.1 Hyphomicrobiales bacterium
GCAATCTCCACAGCAGTGAAATCGCGTTCGCCAGATCGCGAAAGTCCGACGATGGCTGCGGATAGATTTCGCGGTCGTAAAGCTCCAGGGCTTTCGTCTTATGACCAAGCGAAAGATGCAGCAGCGCGAGATGCCAGCTCATGTGAAAGCGAAAGTTGTTGGCATGCGACCAGCAGGTGCGTGCCTGTTCGAGCCAGGCGATCCCTTCGAGGGCGCGTCCGCCGGTTTCGAACACATGCGTCAATGCATGCGCCGCCCAGACATCGTCGGGCTGGCGTGTCAGCGCGTCGCGCGCAGCTTGTTCGGCGGCGTTGCTGTTTCCCGTCTCGCCGAGGACGAAGGCGTGACAGCCGAGGATGAATCCATAGGCGGGGTCGGATGCGTTCCACAGGCGCAGAGCGCTTGTTGAGGAGCGCAGCATTCCCGAAAGGTCGCCGCACATGAAGCGAAGGGCGTGGGCGAGTTTGAACGATAGCAGGTCCGGCTGTGTGGCATCTGCAATTTCCAGACGGTCGGCTGCGTCGCGCCAGCGGCCGACGACGGCGAGGCGCAGGCTTTCGCACAGTTTGATTTCGAATGCCGTGATGCGGCGTCCCTGAATGGTATTGTCCAATCGGGTCGATATTTCGTAAGCGCGAAGCGCCGGTTCGGTTCGTCCTTGCAGGACGTTGATGAATCCCTGCAGCGCGTGAGCGGCCGGCAATTCAGGGTCGAGCACCAGGGCGTTGATCAGCGTTTCAGTTGTTTCGGGCTGGTGCGCGGCGAAATGAAACGTCGTATCCGCAAACAGCGAAACGGCGCATTCGTCCCCACTGGAATGTTGCCCGGAATATCGATCGGTCAGCATCGGTCCCCTCACGTCAACCGCCTGAAATCGGCTTGAGTGTAAGGGAATTGCGCGACAAACCCGCTTCACGTCCGTCCGCAAATAGTCACGTTCGGGTGAGCGGTGCGTCAACTGGCGAGCATAAAAGGTGATCCGGGTCTATGATGTATGGAACTATGCATCTCCCGGGCGGAGGGAACATTGGTGACGTTTCGCGGATGGACCATGGGGCCGGGCGTGCTGGGCCTGCTGATTTTAGGGCTGGTTCTCGCCTCACCGGCGGCGGCGTGCTCCGATGTGTCGCCCTGCGATGTGGAAGGCGGCTCCTATTTCGTGCGGCCGCCTGCCGGCTGGGATGGCAAGTCATTGCTGCCGGTGGTGTTCTACTTTCACGGCCACAGCGACAGCGGCGCGGTGACGATCGCCGACACTTATATGAAGAAGTCGCTCGACGACGCGGGCATTCTGCTTGTCGCGATGGATGGCGAGAACCGCTCGTGGTCGTTTCCCGGCAAGCTCACCGGCAGCCGCGATGATGTCCGCTATACGGCGGCGGTACTGGCCGATGTGAAGAAGCGGTTTCCTGTCGACAATTCACTGCTGCTGGCGTCGGGCTTTTCCGTCGGCGCGTCGATGGTCTGGAATGTGGCCTGTTCGCTTGGCAATGCATTTTCGGGTTATGCGCCGATGTCGGGCTCGTATTGGGAGCCGATGCCGACAGACTGTCCCGGCGGTCCGGTGGCGTTGCGGCACATTCATGGCACGGCGGATAAAACGGTGCCGCTTGAAGGGCGCAGCCTGCGCAACGGCCAGTTCAAACAGGGCGATTCCAACGAGAGCTTCCGCCGCCTGCTGGCGCGCAACGGCTGCTCATCGCAGCCTGACCATGTGTCGACGCGCGATGTCCTGACCTGCCGCACATGGAGCGCCGGTTCCTGTTCAGGCGGCAAGGGCGCCGAATTCTGCCTGCACGACGGTGGTCACAGAATTGAGAGCCAGTGGATCGTCGACAGCATGAACTGGCTGCGGGCGCAAAGGCCGGCAACGGCCAAGCGGTAGCTTACTGCTCCGCGGCCGCAGGCGATCTCTTGCTGCTGACGAACAGGAAGATGAGCGTCGCAACGACCAGCAGCGCCGCATTCGCCATAATGCCGCCGGGGTGGCCGATGCCGGAAAAATCGTCGATAAGGCCGATGACGACCGGGCCCGCCACAAAGCCGATATCGCTGAGCGTGCGTTGCAAGCCCATGCCCGATCCATATTGCCGGCGCGGCAGGATGGCGATGGAATAAGCGCCGATGGCCGGCCCGTTGAAGCCGCCTGTGATGCCGTAAAGCACCATGGACAGCCAGAACCAGTATTGCTGCGGCCCGGCGATGATGGCGAGCAGGGCGACGGCCATGCCGATCATCGAAAAGACGACGGCCATGCGCGCGCCGGCTTTCTCGATGAGGAGCTGGCTGAATGGCATCATCATCATCATGGTGATCGCGATGATACCGATGCCATAGCCGATCTGGGCGACGTCCATGCCGAATGAATCCTGGGCGATCAGCGGGATGAGCTGGAACATGCAGGCCGTGCGCGTAAAGAAAGAGACGGCGCTGATGAAAGAAATCCCGAGAAACGGCGCGCTGAACATGCCGCGCTTTTCGGTCGCCAGAGCGCCCGACAGACTGCGTGCCGGCGCGACCTTGGAATCGCGAAAGCTGAAGAGCGCCAGAAGCGCGGTCGTCAGGGAAATGATCATCAGGGCCCAGAACGGCGCCGTAAGCCCGAAAAGTTTCGCTATGTAACCGCCGAAAACAGATCCTACGGTGGCGCCCATCTGCAGCGCGAGCTGATAGAGCCCGACGAGCCGGGCGCGTGTCGAGGGCGTTGAAATGTCGGCAAGCGCTGCCAGCGACACGGTCAGATACATGCCCGAGCCGACGCCCTGGACGAAGCGCCAGATGCACAATTGCAGAAAATCGGTGGTCAGCGCTGCGCCAAGGCTGCCGACTGCGATGATGAGCGCTCCGGCCACCAGCAGCGGTCGGCGCCCGGTCTGTTGACTGAGCCAGCCCGAGGGAAAATTGGCGAGCAACCTGCCGATGCCGAAAATCGTCACCAGCATACCGACCATAGTGCTGCTGACGCTGAAGGAGGCGGCGTAGACTGACAAGATGGGCACGACGATGCTGCTGCCCATCATCGCGCAGCAGATCATGATCAGCAACGGCCAGATCTGCCGTTCCTGCTTCAAAGACTCCCAGATCGTTTTCAAACGGCCCATTGGCGAGCTTTTCGCAGTCCGCCCGTTTCAGGTCAACTCAAGCGAGATGCGGGACGCCTGCTTCAGAGCCTTTTAGCGTCTGGAAAAGGTTGATTTCCAAACGTGCTATTTAGTGTTCGCGGACGAGGCGGCCCAGTGCGCCTGCCAGGCGATAATCGCCGAGTTGCTCCTTCAGCCGTTTCGCCGCGCCCCAGATGACCGCCTGATTGGAATTGACGACCGGTTTGCCCAGAGCGCGCTCGATGGCGTCGACGGCCTCGATCTGCGTCGTGTTGGTGCAGGACAGGAAGATGCCGTCGGCCTCCGGGCGATCGTTCTGACGTGCCAGCTCGACCCATTGCTGCGGCGTGATCTTGACGAAGTCCGCGCCGTTGGCGCAGGCGAGCGCCACGTCATTCACGGTCTCGATGCCGACCTCGGCGAGGTAGGAAATCGCGTCCTTGTTGGTCTTGTAAGGGCTGAGCACAACGACCTTCGACATGCCGAGCGCGCGCATGGCCTCGACGACAAGGCCGATGGTCGAACAGGCCGGGCGCTTCGTCCGCTGTTCGATGAGGTCGATCAGGCCGCGATCGCCCTGGGTGCCTTCCTTCATGGAGGTGCCGGTGCAGTGGAAGACGATCATGTCGGGGCTCATGTCCGTCAGGATGTCCGCGGCCTGCTCGATCGTGGGGCGCAGATCGGCGAGCGTTGTCGAAGGATTACCGGCGATGCGCGCGCGCATGACGTGAATGCCCATCCCCTGCGGCGCGAAATGCTGGAACTGCGGCTCGCTCAGCGTGTTCACGGCCGGAATGATCAGGCCGAGTTTGGCGCGGGCAGGCGTGATGTGATCGGTGGATTGGCTTGAAGATTGTCCTGCAGTGGCTGCGTCGTCCATGTGTCTTCCTTTTCAATCGTTCACGGCACGGAGGCCATTTGTTTCCTGACCAGCGGCATGATCTTGCGCGCAAAATTTTCCATGCTTTCGTACATGGGATGGAAATGCATCATTAACGTGCCGACGCCTGCAGCTTCGAACTGTTCGATCCGTTCGGCGATGACCTCCGGCGTGCCGACGAGGCCGGGCCCCATTGCTTTGGCGCAAATGAAGGCGAGGTTGTTGGTCTTGCCGTATTCTTCGAGTGCGCTGGCCGTCCGTTCAGCTTCTTCCATCGTGTCGGTGCAGATCACATGGCATGACATACCGAAATTTATATCTCGCCCATGGGTTGCCGCGCGGGCGCGCATGTCGGCAACGTCGGCGGCAACACGATCGACATTCTTGCGCCATTCGCGGCGATCGGGAATGTAATCGACGAACCAGTATTCGCAATTGCGCGCGATGACGTTCTTGCCGGGCTCGTGACGGCTCGCCGCATAGATCGGCGGATTGGGCAGTTGAACAGTTTTCAGCGGCAATCCCTGATCGGGCACTGTGTAAAACTCGCCGTGGTAATCGAGCTTCTCCTGCGTCCACAGACCGCGGATCACCTGCATGAACTCGTCCATGCGGCGATAGCGCTCTTCCTCGCTTTTCTCCAGCTTGCCGTTGCTGAAGGTATCGAATTCTTCCTTCCACCAGCCGTTGACGACGTTGAGCGCGGCGCGGCCGCCGCTGATGCGGTCGAGTGAGGCGGCAAATTTCGCCACCACCTGGGGATTGAGAATGCCTGGATGCACGGCGACCATCAGTTCGATCTTGTGCGTCAGTGCTGCCAGTGCCGCCATCAGCATCCATGCCGGATGGTCGGTTCCCATCCAGCGTTCCGCCACAAGGGTGGTCTCGTAACCGAGTTCCTCGGCGCGGCGGATCAGGTTGACCGCGAAAGTGAAAGCCTTATCGGGTCCGTTGACGAGCCCGCGAACCGCGGACTCGCTGATGGCTTCGGTCATCGCCGGCTCGGGGCGTATCGTATGCGGCAGCGGCGTCCACACCCCATAGCGCATGATAGGCTCCTCCTGCCTGCCTACTTCTCTGCTGTCGGCGCCATCTGTTTGCCAAGCAGCGCCACTTCCAGCTCATTGAGCGAAAGCACAGTCGCGTATTTGGCGTTCATGTCGAACAGATTGGCGGCATGGGCGTAGTTAGAACGGTCGAAACAGCAATCGTCGATGACGAATGTGGTGAAACCATTGGAAAACGCATCGACGGTGGAGGCGCGCACGCAGCCCGATGTGGAGACACCACAGACGATGACCGTATCGACCTTATGTTTGACCAGGTAGCTGGTGAGCGGCGTCTGGAAGAAGGCGCTGGCCTTCTCTTTGTCAAGAACCCACTCGTCGTCTCTGGGCGCGATTTCCGGCGGAAACTCGTTGAACTTCGGACCGTAGCTCTGGACCCGCTGGCTCTTGGTGGCGCGACCCGTATACAGCACGTCATAGGCGTCGCCACGCGTGAAGACGACCGGGCGGCCGAGATCGCGGAACATGCTAATGAGCTGGGCGATGCGCGGCATGGTCTCCCATGAGACGGGTCCGCAGGCAGGGCCGAACTCGGCGATGGCCTCTTCGATCGTCAGGCCGGGCGAACCGGTGAAGCCATAGGTCACGTCGATGACGATGAGGGCGGTGCGCTCGCCGATCTCCTGGGGTTTCATGAACCCGCCGGATTCGTAAGTCTTGCGCTCTTCCGCCGGCACGGCTTTCATCCATTCCTTCATCGCAGTCTCCGTTTTTGTTGTTCATCCCATCATGGAGCCAGTGGGCCGCTATGTCCACTTCAAGGGGCAACGTTGATGTCAGGTTTTGCCGTCCGTCTGGGCGGCGGATTTTCCATACTGTTGGCGATCGCGGCCTGCTTCGGCAGCACAAAGAGGATGTAGATCAGGCAAGTGACGGCAGCCACGCCGCCGGCAATGCGCAGGCTGAATGTGCTGGCCAGGAAACCGATGATCACGGCGCCCACTGCCGGCATGCCGCGGTAGATGAGCAGGTAGAGCGACATGACTCTGCCACGCATGGAATCTTCTGCCGAAAATTGCATCAACGACTGGATGCTGGTCGACATGACATTGAGGAAGAAGCCGATGCCGGCGCAGCAGAGAACGCCGAACCAGAAATTATCTGTGATGACAAAGGCGAGCGCCGCCAGGCCGGTGCCGCAATAACCGACGATCGTGACGCGGGTCAGGCCGACCAGGCTGCCGCGCGTGGCAATGTAGATTGCGCCGGCCATGGCGCCGATGCCGACGCTTGACGACAGCCAGGCCAGTTCGCGCGGACCGCCGTGAAAGACATCGCCGGCGAAGCCGGGAAGCATGTCCTGCAGCGGCCGCACGAAAGTCGAGGTGAATGCGAGCAGCATGAGCATCGGCCGGAGGCCGTCGTGGCGCGCGACATAAGACAGGCTGTCGGCCACTTGAGCAAACAGGTTGCGGCCATAGGCCTGCGACCGGTCGGGTGGCTTCAGGCGCAGCATGAGAAAGGTCGTCAGGCAAAGGCTGGATCCAAGCACATGACAGAAGAACGTGCCCTGAACCCCGTAGGCTGGGATGATGAAGGCGGCGATGGCCGGGCCGATAAAGCGGGTTGAGTGGAAGGAGGCGGAATCGAGCGCGATCGCCGGGGCGAAATCCTCTCGCCCTACCGTTGCGGGAATGATCGATTGCCGCGCCGTCGAATGGAAGGGATAAATAAGGCCGGAGAAGATCGTCAGTGCCAGCAGAACCTCGATCGACATCCAGCCGGTCGCCGTGAGCACGGACATCAGTACCGCCTGCACCAGCAGCAGCGCCTGGGCGATGCGGATCAGCGGCAGTGGATTGACCCTGTCGGTCCAGGCGCCGGCGAATGGAGCCAGAACAAGCATCGGCGCCAGATCGGCGGCGGCGATAATGCCGAGCCAGACAGGAGAGTGAGTGAGTTCCCAAGCGAGCCAGCCGGCGCCGACGCGCTGCATCCAGCCTGACATATAGCTCGGAAACAAACCGCCTTCGAAGATCGCGAAGTTGCGATGAGATAACGCGCGAAGGATTGGATGCCGTTTGCGCGTTTCAGCGGACATTGCAGGCGATCATTCGGCTGCCGTTCATTCGCGCGTCATATGCCCCATGCCCTCGGCGAGACGGCCGGATTTTCCGTGCAGCATTTCGAAGGCCGGCCAGACTTTTGGATTAACACGGTTGTGCGGAGGCGGGATATGCGGTTCTTCACCGAGCTCTGCCGCAGCATGCCAGCCAAAGAGCGGATTGTCAATTAAGGAGCTGACGAATGCCAACAAATC
>JAQGJO010000133.1 GCA_028290595.1 Hyphomicrobiales bacterium
ACTCGATGCCGGTGACGCCGTTGGGCGCGGTGCTGGCGCATAGCAAGGACGTGAAGATTCCGGTTAGCGGCACCAAGAAGCCGGAAGGCTTCATGTTCAACCTGCTGGAATGGAAATAGGTTTTTTCTTACGTTGTTGAAGCAGGCGGCCGCGACGCATTGTGCGTTGCGGCCGCCTTTATCTCTTGCAGCAGCGCGTGATGCGTTTCGAAACCCTTGTCAAACCTTGGCATTACCGTTCTTCTCTGGCGGGAAGTGAAATCCTGACTTATCGTGTGGCGACATGGGGGAACGCCAACAAAGACCGGCAAACGGTTCGGCTGTTCCTTGCGTGATTTGCGGAGGGGAACACATGAACGCAAAGCATCACTTGAGACTGGCCGTTATGGCAGCGGCGGCTCTGTTGCCGATACAGGCTTTCGCGCAAAAATCGCAGGACACGCTACGCATTGGCGCCTATCAGCCGATCTCGATCATCGATGCCATCTTCGATCCGCAGCCGCAGACCAATCTGATGGACCGCGTCGTCTTCGATACGCTGGTGGCTTACGATTCTGACAAGCGCGAAGTGGTGCCGGGGCTGGCGGAGTCGTGGACCTATCTCGATCCGACGACGATCGAATTCAAACTGCGCCAGGGCATCAAGTTTCACGACGGTTCCGAGTTCGATGCGGACGATGTCGTCTACACCGTCAACTTCGTCATGGATCCGGCGTCGAAGTTTCGGTTCAAGGAAACGCGGTTCGGCCAGTTCGCCGGCATCGAGAAGATCGACAAGTTCACCGTGCGGCTGAAGACGCGAGAGCCGTTCGCGCCGTTGATGACGCGCATCACCTCGATCCTGCCGATCTATCCCTCCGACGTGCACGGCAAGCTTGCAGACAAATCGGCGTTCGGACGCAATCCGATCGGCACCGGGCCTTACAAGGCTATTCAGGTCGACGCGACCAAAGGCGTCATCCTGGTCAAGAATCCCGACTTCAAGGAGATCAACGCCGGCCAGCGCGCGGCGAAGATCGGCAAGATTATCTTCACGCCGGTGCCCGATGCACAGACGCAGCTCGCCAAGATGATGATTGGCGAACAGGATCTGATGTACGACGTGCCAAGCGACATCGCCGATCTGATGAAGAGCAATCCCAACATCGAGATTTCGGTGCGGCCCAGCATCTCCTTCACCTATCTGATGCTGGATGCGGCCAACCGTTCGGGCTTCGACAAGTTCAAGGACATCAAGGTGCGCGAGGCGATCTTCCGCGCCATCGACCGCAAGGCGCTGGTGACGGCGCTGCAGCCGAAGGAAATCGCCGACATGCCGCTGCAGCAGGCGATGTGCCATCCCTGGCATATCGCCTGCGCCTCGTCGATCGATCCGCCGGCAACCGACTTGGTGAAGGCCAAACAATTGCTCACCGAGGCCGGCTTTCCCAACGGCTTCAACATGACGATCACGACCTGGGGCGCCGCACGCCCAGTTGCTGAAGCGACGGCCGGCCAGCTGCGCCGCATCGGCATCAATGCCGCGATCGAAACGTTGACGGTGCCGGGCTTCGTCACCAAGCGCGCAGCCGGTCAACTGCCGGCTTACATGGTGTTGTGGGACAATGGCGGCGGCAATCCGGATGTCGAATCGACCGCGGGTTTCTTCTATGAAGCCGGCGACCGCAACTACAACCAGGATGCGGAACTGTCGAAGCTGCAGCAGGACGGCCAGTCCGTGCTCGATCCGGAAAAGCGCCTCGAGATCTACAAGCAGATTTTCGACAAGGCGACGACCGAGCGCTATTCCATGCCGGTGACGCCGCTGGGGGCAGTGATCGCCCACAGCAAGGACGTGAAGATCCCGGTCAGCGGCACAAAGAAGCCGGAAGGCTTCATGTTCAATCTGCTTGAATGGAAATAAGTCAGGCAGGAAATAAGTCAGGCTGGCCGTAAAATTCCGGATGCGGCGCTTTGCGGCGCCGTGTCCCGCAAGCGCTGGAACAGCCACCAGGCGAACAGCGGCGCGGCGACAAGGCCGGGGCCTGGAATCTTCAGCACGCCCATGCCCATTTGCAGGAACGGCAGCCACCATACCAGCAGCGCCCAGCGCATGCCCCAGACGTCGAGCTTGCCGCGCATCAACAGCACGGCGGCGCCCAGGGTCAGCGGCATGGTGTCGTAGCTGAGCAGATAGGGCAGGCCGAAGACGCAGCAGGCGAAGTAGAAGGCAAACAGCAGATCTGGATCGGCGTCGCGGCGGTAGCGGAATGCCCAGAAGATCGCGCCTGCGGCCACGACCGCGGCGCAAAGCTGGATCGCCATCGCGGTTTCATAAGACAATCCGAACTGGCGCAGATTCATGAACACCGTCGGCATGACGCTGGAGCCCAGCATCAGCGGATCGCGCAAGACGAAATTCTGTGCCGGAATGCCGTTGTGGAGATAATCGAGCCAGGGCTGCACACCAAACAGCACAGTCGTGAGCCCGGCGAGCGCCAAAGTGGTGAACGCTGCAACGGTGAATGTCTGCCAGCGTCCCGACGCGATCAGCATGACCGGCAGGAAGAGGCCGAGTTGCGGCTTCAGCGACAGCACACCGATCAAGAGGCCGGCGAGGATCGGCCGCCGGTCGAGCTGCCAGAAGATGGCAACGAGAAGAGCGGTGATGGCGTAGGCGAGTTGGCCCGAGTTCAGGCAGATGATGGCGGCGGGCGAGATCGCCACCAGGCCGACCAGGCGCCAGTCGCCAAAACGTTTCAGCAGCACGGCGAAATAGGCGGCAATGCCGGCGAGTGTGAAAATGATCAGCGCCGGCACATAGGGCAGCGCGCCGAAGGGCGGCGCCAGCAGCATGATGCTGGGCGGATACGACCAATTCGGCTGATATTCGCTGTCGGGGCCGAGCATCTGTTTGACCGCGGCCTGATAGGTGTCGAGATCGTAGAACCGGCCGGGATCGACGGAAAACGCCTCGCGGCCGTACATCCAGAAATTGAAAAAATCCTTGCCGATGGTCATGCCGCTGCCGTCCCAGGGGATCGGCCAGCGCCATTGCACCATCGAGAACCAGGCAACCCAGAAGGCGGCGAAGGCGAACGCGCTCAGAAATGCCGTGCCGCGAACGGCCTCCCGCATATCGGGGTTACGGCTGAAAATCGTGCTGAGCATATCGGTTCCGCCGGTTGGGAAGTGGCGGAGTTTCGCAGCGCGGGGTTACCGTGCTGTTAACCGGAGGCTGGGCAGTCAAGAAGAGGTCACGGACAATGTCATTCCCGACGCGCGAAGCGCGAGCGGGAAGCCAGGCGTTGCAATCGCCTGGATGCTAGTTGGTAGGATCAATGCTGCAATCAGCGAAGCACCGAACCATCAGGTCTGGATCCCCGCTCGCCTGCTGCGCAGGCGTCGGGAATGACACTAGCGCACGACGCTGACGCCGCTGCGCTCAAGCACCTTTTCGACGCCTGCGCGGACGCGCCCCATCGTCTCGCCGGCATCGGCGATGATCTTGCGGGTATCGACATAGA
>JAQGJO010000147.1 GCA_028290595.1 Hyphomicrobiales bacterium
TCTTCCGCACGGAATTCTCGAGCCCGAAGATCGGCACGTTCGACACCCAGCTCGTGCGCGAATTCTTCCAGTCTTTCGCCATGAACGCCGGCATTAACTTGCACATCGAGACTCCCTATGGCGTCAACGATCACCATATATCTGAATCCTGCTTCAAGGGCTTGGCGCGGGCGCTGCTGGCAGCCGCAGCCATCGATCCGCGCCAAAGCAATCGCGTTCCTTCGACAAAGGGAACGCTGTCCGTTTGAGTTAAGTTTTGTAGAGCAAATCTGGTTGAAAAGTCTGGTCCCCGCATGCCCGTCTATACAGTCCATGTTCCCGCAGAAACCACGTCCGGTCTCGATCCCGCGACGGAAGCCGTGCTGGTGCGGGAAGGCTTCTCTCTGAGCGCTTTCCTGCTCGGGCCGGTGTGGCTGATCTGGCACCAGCGTTGGCTGGCGCTGGCGTTATGGTTTGCCGCCGTGGCGGTTTTCGTCGGATTGGCTTTGAAATTCGGCGCCAGGCCGGGGATTTTCGCGCTTGTCTACCTGGCGCTGGCGTTTCTCATCGGGCTGGAAGCCGCAGCGATGCGGCGCAGGCGGCTGGAACGGCGCGGCTTCGATTTCGTCGATGTCGCCATCGGCGAGAAGCGCGACGATGCCGAAATGGTGTGGCTGGCGCGGCGGCGTCCGACGGGGGTCGTCAGCGCGCCGATCGCAGCAAGCCCCCCAGTACGCACGACGCCGCTGGTCGGCCTGTTTCCCGATCCGGCTGCGGGGCGCACCCAATGAGTATTGCGCCATGAGAGCAAGACCATGAGCGTCGCCATTATCGATTACGGCTCCGGCAATCTGCACTCAGCGCATAAGGCGTTCGAGCGCGCCGCGCGCGATGCCGGCATTACGTCCGAAATCATCGTCACCGCCGACCCGGAAAAAGTCCGCAAGGCCGACCGGATCGTGCTGCCCGGTGTTGGCGCCTTCGCCGATTGCCGCCGCGGGCTGGCCGAGACGCAGGGCATGATCGAGGCGCTGGAAGAGGCCGTCATCGGCGGCGGCCGGCCGTTTCTCGGCATCTGCGTCGGCATGCAGTTGATGGCGACCTGCGGACGCGAACACGAGACGACGCCGGGCCTGGGCTGGATTCCAGGCGAAGTGATCGCGCTCAAGCCCAGCGACAGTGCACTGAAAATCCCGCACATGGGCTGGAACACCATCGACGCCGACCCTGCGCACCCGCTTTTTAAAGGAATTTCAACGGGAAAGGACGGGCTGCACGCCTATTTCGTGCATTCCTACCACCTGCAGCCTGATACGAAGGCGATGATTCTTGCCACGACAGACTATGGTGGCGCAGTTACTGCAGTGGCCGGTCGCGACAATATCGTCGGCACACAATTTCACCCCGAGAAGAGCCAAAGACTTGGCCTTGGGCTGATTGGCAATTTTTTGAGGTGGCACCCGTGATTCTGTTCCCGGCAATCGATTTAAAGGAAGGGGAATGCGTTCGGCTTATCCATGGCGATATGTCTCAAGCGACTGTATTCAATGCAAATCCGGCTGCGCAGGCGAAGTCGTTCGAAGACCAGGGATTTGAATATCTTCACGTCGTAGATCTGGATGGCGCTTTTTCGGGCAAGCCGATCAATTCGTTCGCCGTCGACGCCATTCTCCAGGCGATCAAAATGCCGGTGCAGCTCGGCGGCGGCATCCGCGACATGCGCACCGTCGAGGGCTGGCTGGCCAAGGGCGTCAGCCGCACCATCATCGGCACCGCCGCGGTGCGCGACCCGAGCTTCGTGCGCGAGGCCGCCCGCATTCATCCCGGCAGGATCGCCGTTGGCGTCGACGCCCGGGACGGGCTTGTCGCGGTCGAGGGTTGGGCGCGGGTCTCGCAACTTTCGGCGCTGGACATTGGCAAGCGGTTCGAGGACGCCGGCGTTTCAGCGATCATCTATACGGATATTGCCCGCGACGGCGTGCTCACCGGCTTGAACATCGAAGCGACTCTGGCGCTCGCCGATGCGCTGACGATCCCGGTCATCGCCTCAGGCGGCCTGGCGTCGATGACCGACGTCGTGCGCCTGCTGCAGCCCGATTGCGCCAGGCTTGCCGGCGCCATCACCGGCCGGGCGCTCTACGACGGGCGGCTGAATGCGGAAGAGGCTTTGGCGATGATCCGCAGGTCGCGGGAGAAGTCGGTTGCTTAAATGCCGCGTTATCCCGTGCCTGGATGTGAAGGACGGCCGGGTCGTCAAGGGCGTGAATTTCATCAACCTGCGCGATGCCGGCGATCCGGTGGAATCGGCCATCGCCTATGATACGGCGGGCGCCGACGAACTCTGCTTTCTTGACATCACCGCCAGCCACGAAAACCGCGGCACCATTCTCGATGTCGTGCAGCGCACGGCCGAAGCCTGTTTCATGCCGCTGACAGTCGGCGGCGGCGTCCGCACGACGGAAGATATCCGCCGGTTGCTGCTGGCGGGCGCCGACAAGGTCGCGATCAATACGGCGGCGGTGTTCGACCGCGCCTTCGTGCGCGAGGCGGCAGAGAAATTCGGCAGCCAGTGCATTGTCGTTGCCATCGACAGCAAAAAGGTCGGCGACGGGAAATGGGAAATCTTCACCCATGGCGGCCGCAAGCCGACCGGCATCGACGCGGTGGAATATGCCCGCGAAGTGGAAGCGCTTGGCGCCGGCGAAATCCTTTTGACCTCGATGGACCGAGACGGCACCCGGTCGGGCTTCGACATAGAGCTGACGCAGAGCGTTGCCGATGCTGTTAAAATCCCGTTGATCGCCTCAGGCGGCGTCGGCAATCTTGACCATCTCGTCGGCGGCATCCGCGACGGCCATGCTACCGCCGTGCTGGCCGCGTCGATTTTCCATTTCGGCGAATTTACGATACGACAGGCCAAGGAACACATGTCCGCCGCCGGCCTGCCGGTCCGCAACGACTGGCTCCGGTGATTGGAACCGTTGCGTCTTGTTCGCCGAAAGGTGTGAGTTTGACCTCGTTCAACCTATCTGACCTGGCCGCCATCATTGCCGATCGCGCCGGGTCCAGCGCTGAAAAATCCTATACCAAATCGCTGCTCGACGCCGGCACCCATCGTGTTGCGAAGAAATTCGGCGAAGAGGCGGTCGAACTGGCGCTGGCGACGGTCGACGGCGACGATATGGCGCTGAAGGCTGAAGCCGCCGACGTGCTGTATCACCTGCTGGTGATCCTGCAGGCCAGGGGCGTCTCTGTCAAAGATGTGCTGATTGAGCTAGAAAGCCGGACCAAACAGTCAGGGCATCAGGAAAAGGCGGCGCGGCCTGCTTCCAGAGGCTAACGCTCAGGCGTGATACGCCTGATAGCGGAGTATGCAATGGACGAGCGTACAGACCAGTTCAGCCTGCCCGCCGATTATTCGATCTATCGGCAGTTCAGCCGCGCCGAATGGGCGGCGTTGCGCGCCGACACGCCGCTGACGTTGACGATCGAAGACCTGACCAAACTGCAATCGATGAACGATCCGATTTCCGTCGAGGAAGTGATCGCCATCTATCTGCCGCTGTCGCGCCTGCTGGCGCTGTATGTCGCAGCGACGCAGGGCCTGTTCAAGGCGACGCAGCGCTTTCTCGGCGCCGAAGACGGCAAGATGCCTTACATCATCGGCATCGCCGGTTCGGTCGCCGTCGGCAAGTCGACGACCGCGCGCGTGCTGCAGGCGCTGCTGTCGCGCTGGCCCAACACGCCGAAGGTGGAACTGGTCACCACCGACGGATTTCTGTTTCCCAATGAAATCCTCACCCGCGACGGGCTGATGGACAAGAAGGGTTTTCCCGAAAGTTATGACGGCGCGGCGCTGGTGCGCTTCCTGTCGCAGATCAAGGCCGGCCAGCATCGTGTGAAAGCGCCGGTCTATTCGCATCTCGTCTATGACGTGGTGCCCGACAAATTCACCGAGGTCGATCGTCCCGACATTCTGATCGTCGAAGGCCTGAACGTGCTGCAGCCGTCGCGGCCCGACAGCGACATCGCCTTCGTGTCGGACTTTTTCGATTTCTCGATCTATCTCGACGCACGCGAAGACAATCTGGTGCAGTGGTATGTGTCGCGCTTCATGCGCCTGCGCCAGACCGCGTTCCGCGATCCACGCTCCTACTTCCGCAAATATGCCGATCTCTCCGACGACGAAGCACGCAAGACCGCGCTCGACATCTGGACGCGCATCAACCTGCGCAATCTCAACGAAAATATTCTGCCGACACGGCCGCGCGCCAGCCTGGTGCTGACCAAGGCATCCAACCACAGCATCGAGAAAGTGGCGCTGCGGAAGTTGTGAGGACAAGCGGCAACCTTGCCGTCATGGCCGGCCTCGTGCCGGCCATCCACGTCGTGGTGCGCATCTTGATGGAAAGAAAATCCTCCACCATCGGCTTCATTTGCAACAGCGAGGAAGTGTCACCGCGTGGATACCCGCGACAAGCGCGGGCATGACGCTGTTGGTTAGCTGCGGCCTATCGCTTGTTGCAAAGACGTGCCTCAATGCTCCCAGCGGGAGCCGAGGATGGTGGTGCAGATGTTGCCGCGCTTGAAGTTCGGATCCTTGTAGGCAAGCACATCGTCGTTGAACGTGCCGAATGTGCTGTCGGG
>JAQGJO010000157.1 GCA_028290595.1 Hyphomicrobiales bacterium
CGAGCAATGTCACCGGCCCGTGCGAAATGTTCAGCAAGCGCGGTTATGTCACCCTTGGTTTCGACATGCGCGGCTGCGGCGACAGCGAAGGCAAGAAGGCCAATCTCATCTGCCTCGAACAGGTGGCTGACACCAGCAGCGCCGTCACCTTCCTGCAGGGCAGGCCCGAGGTTGACGGCGCGCGCATCGGTCTGCTCGGATCGAGCTTCGGCGCCGCCGTCGCGGTCTATACCGGCAGCGTCGACAAGAGGGTCGCCGCCGTCATTTCATCCGGGGGCTGGGGCGACGGCGAGCGCAAGTTTCGCGGCCAGCATGTGGGCGCCGAAGCCTGGGCCAAATTCACCGGCATGCTGGCGGAAGGCAAACGTCACCGCGAGAAGACCGGCGAATCTCTGATGGTGCCGCGCTACGATATCGTGCCGATCCCGCCCGAATTGCGCGGCCATCTTGCGCAAGGCTCGATCCAGATGTTCACTGCCGAAACGGCGCAAAGCATGTTCGATTTCCGCGCTGATGATGTGGTGCATCAGATGGCGCCGCGTCCGCTGCTGCTGCTGCACAGTTCGGTCGATTCAGTGACGCCGACCGAGCAGTCGATCGAACTGTTCAAGCGCGCAGGCCAGCCGACCGATCTGCATCTGTTTGCCGAGACCGATCATTTCATGTTCTCGGACGAGAATTTGCGCGTGCACCACGTGCTGTTCGACTGGCTGGATCGCAATTTCCCGGCAGCGGCGAGACAGCCCGCTCACGCCTGATCTGAATTTACGGGTTGGTGGCGAGCTTGCCGTCGGCGCCGACGGGGATGGTCGTCACCTTGCGCGGCACGGAGCCGAAAATATCTCGCGGCGGCGACAGGGTCGGCGGATCGTCTTTCGCCTCGACATTGACTGGCTGGCTGCCGGCCGGGCGTGCGGAAGTGGCGGCCGTCGTCACAGTCGTCGCAGGGTTTGCAGCCGGCGTTGTTGTCGCCGGGATCGCTTCCGCTTCTTTCACTGCCTGGCCGCCACCGAACATTGCCTGAGCAAAAACTGCGATCGCCACAAGGGCGCAGACCGCAAGTCCGGCGAAGCAGAATTTCATGACGTAGTCGGTCGTCAGACTCAATTTACGTGGCACAACTGAACTCCGCGCCGGTTGATCCATCGAAAATCATGGCTCGATATGGTGTATTGCACCCCATTATGGCGAAATCTCGGATGGCGATGCAAGCCCTTGGCAAAGCATTGGTTATCGCGAGCTAAAGGAAACTAATCCTTATGACGACGATCGATGATCTTGCCGGCCGCATTCTGGAGGAGAGTACGGCGCCGGTGACGCGCCTGAACCTGTCTTTGCTCGATATCGCAGCCTCCATGCTGGCCGGCTCCGCGACGTCCGAGGCGAAGCCGCTGGCCGCCCATCTGGCAGGCGATGCCTGGAGCGCATCGATCCCCGACAGGATCGCGCTGGCGGTGGCAATGACGCGGCTCAGCGAGGTCGACGACATCCATATGGCCTCCTGCACGACGCCTGGATCAATCGTCGTGCCGACCGCGCTGCTGGTCGGCGCCCATGCGGAACAGGACGTGCGCACCCTTGCCCGCGCATTGCTCGCCGGCTATCGCGTCATGATGCGTCTCGGCCGCGGCGTCGATGGTCCGCGCATTCTTTATCGCGGCATCTGGCCGACTTATCTGCTGGCGCCCGTCGGTGCCGCGGCCACAGCCGCCGTCCTCCTCGGGGCTGGGCAGGCCGAGCTTGCCAAGGCCATCGCCATGGCGCTGAACCTCTCATCCGGCGGCGCCGGCGGCCACGCCAAAGGCGTTTCGCCGCGCTGGATGCTCGCAGGCCTGGCGGCCGCCAATGGTGTGCGCGCCGCGCGCGCGGCCTGCGACGGATTTTCACCCGACCTCAGCCTGCTCGATGGCGGCTGGCTCGAAAAAGTCCATGGCCTGGCGTTCGATCGCACCCGCGCCCTGGCCGACGACGGTTGTGATCTGGGCGATCTCAGCATGAAACCGGTTTGCGCCGCCAAGCAGACGATCGCCGCGCTGGACGCGTTTCGGACTTTGCTCGCGCGCGGCATCGACGCCGAGAAGATCGAATCCGTTCGCATCGGCGTGCCGAATGATTATGTCGCAATGATTTCCGGACGCGGCGGCGTTACATCCCGCCTCAGCCGCATGACCACGATCGCCTATCATTGCGGGCTCGCGGCATTCGAGCCTGATCTATTGAACGATGTGGAACGCATCGATCGCACCGGCGATCCGCGCATCGCCGCGCTGATGAGCAAGGTCGAGGTAACGCACGATCCACAACTCGATCATTATTTTCCCGAGCGCTGGCCGGCGCGCGTCACGATTGTTGCGAACGGCAAAACCGAGAGCCTCGAAATTGTCGATGCGCTCGGTGATCCCGGCCGTCCGCTTGAAGGTGCGGCTTTTGAGGCGAAATTCATGGCGCTCGCGGCGCCCGTCATCGCGCAAAATGCTGCACAACGCCTGTTTGTCGCAGGCCTGGGCGCATTGTTCGATACGGCGAATCTGTCAGCCTTCCGAAATCAGCTTTTTCATGCGATTCCGGCGCTCAAAGTGACTAAATAATTCGCATTGCTTGTTAAATTTTGCATCCTTGTTTGCGCCAGATTTGCGCCCTACATTCCAGCGATGAGCTTTGATCGCATCAGGACATCCGAAGACCGGAACGACAAGGACATGAGCCTTGAAGGGCAAATGCTGATCGCCATGCCGAGCATGGGCGATCCACGCTTCGAGCGTTCCGTCATTTATGTGTGTGCCCATTCCGCCAATGGCGCCATGGGCATTCGCGTCAACCGCCAGTCGCGGCGGGTGAAATTTCCCGAACTGCTGGTGCAGCTCGAAGTGATCGGCTCGGAAGAGACCATTCGTCTTCCGCCGCCGGTCGTTGACGTGCAGGTTCTGCGTGGCGGACCGGTCGATCGCGGGCGCGGATTCGTGCTTCACTCTCCCGACTTCTTCACGCCATCGTCCTCCCTCGCTATTTCCGACGATATCGCGCTGACCGCCACCGTCGACATTCTGCGCGCCATCGCCAAAGGCGAAGGCCCGAAAAAGTCGGTGCTCGCTTTGGGCTATGCCGGCTGGGCCGAGGGTCAGCTTGAAATAGAAATCCAGAAGAACGGCTGGCTCACCTGTCCGGCCGACGAGGCGATCATTTTCGATTCGAGCCATGAGACGAAATACGAGCGGGCGCTGAAGAAGATCGGCGTCGATCTCTCCATGCTGTCGGTGCAGATGGGCCGCGCGTAAGGTCTCTTACGCCATATCGATTACGATGCGGCCGCGCACTTTGCCGGCGACGATCTCCTGCGCAACATCCATCGTGCGCGCAAACGCAACGTGCGTCGTCATCGTCCCCAGCAGATCTTTGTCGAGATCGCGCGCCAGCCGCTGCCAGGCCGCGAGCCGCTCGTCCCGTGGGCATTGCACACTGTCAACGCCGAGCAGGGCAACGCCGCGCAGGATGAACGGCGCCACTGTCGCCGGCAGGTCGAGCCCCTGCGCCAGTCCGCAGGCGGCAACCGCGCCGCGGTATTTCGTTTGCGCCAGCACATTGGCCAGTGTGTGCGAGCCGACGGAATCGACCGCCGCCGCCCAGCGCTCTTTGCCCAGCGGCCGGCCGGGTTCGGACAGTTCCTGGCGTGCGATGATCTCGTCGGCGCCGATCCGCTTGAGATAATCCGCTTCCTCCGGCCGTCCCGTCGATGCGATGACATGCCAGCCGGCTTGCTTTAGCAACGCGACAGCGATCGATCCGACACCACCGGCGGCGCCCGTGACGAGGACAGGCCCGTCCGCTGGCTTGGCGCCATGTTTCTCCAGCGCCAGCAGGCAAAGCTGCGCGGTGAAACCGGCAGTACCGATGGCCATCGCTTGCTCGCTCGAAAGCCCTGCGGGCAGGGGCACAAGCCAGTCTGACTTGATCCTCGCCTTCTGCGCGAAGCCGCCGAGATGTTGTTCGCCGACACCAAAGCCCGTCAGCACGACGGCATCGCCGGGCTTGAAACTCGACGACGCGCTCGTCTCGACGATCCCTGAGAAGTCGATGCCGGGGATCATCGGGAAACGCCGCACCACCGGCGATTTGCCGGTGATGGCAAGACCATCCTTATAGTTGAGCGTCGAATGGCTGACGCGAACCGTGACGTCGCCGTCCATCAGCTCGCTTTCGTCGAAATCGACGAAGGCGGCGGATGTGCCTTTATCCAGTTTGTCGATGCGGATGGCGCGGAACGTCGGCATGGTTCGTCCTAATGGCTTCGTCCTTTACGCAGCGGCAGGTACTTCACGGCGTTCGATCGGCTTTTCGATGATCGGCAAGTTGAGCGCCGCCGACATGACGCCGAGCGCGATCGAGAGCCACCAGACGATACTATAAGAGCCCGTCGCCTCGCGCAGATAGCCCGCGAGCATCAGCCCGATAAAGCCGCCGAGCTGATGATTGAGGAAGGCGAGACCGTAGAGCGTCGAGAAATATTTCGTGCCGAACATGACGCCGATGAGCGCCGATGTCGGGGGTACGCTCGACAGCCACAACAGGCCGGTCAACACGCCGAACATCAAGGTCGACAGCGGCGTCACCGGCATCGAGATGTAAACGAGGGTGACAAGTGAGCGCGACAGATAGATGAACGACAGCAGCCAGTTTTTCGGCATGCGGTCGGCGAGCCAGCCGGAACTCATCGAACCGATGATGTTGAAAATGCCGACCAGCGCGAAAGCCCAATAGCCGACACTTGGCGGCAGGCCGGATTCGACCACGTATCTCTGGAAGTGGACGGTGACGAAGGCAAGCTGGAAACCGCAGGTGAAGAAGCCCGCGACCAGCAGCAGATAGGAGCGATGGCCGAAGGCTTCCGCCAGCGCCTGCCGGAACGATTGCTTCTGCGCCATGGTGGCATTGTCCGGCACCGGGTCCGGCCGCTTCTGCAGGAAGATCGTCAGCGGAATGCAGCACAGAATGAGCGCCGCAAAAACGAACACCGTCGTGTGCCAGCCATAAGCGGCGATCATGCCGCCTGCCAGTGGCGAAAACAGAAACTGCCCGAAAGATCCCGCAGCCGTGCCGATGCCGAAGGCGAACGACCGGCGCTCCGGCGGCAGCAGCTTGCCGAACGCGCCGATGATCAGGTTGAACGAGCAGGATGAAATGCCGAGGCCGAGCAGCACGCCTTGCGTCAGCATGAAGCTTGTCGGCGTCGACGACCATGTCATCAGCGACAGGCCGAAGGCGTAGACGATGGCGCCGAAGATGAGAACCCTGCCGCTGCCGTATTTGTCGGCGATGGCGCCTGCGAACGGCTGGCCCAGGCCCCAGAACAGATATTGCAGCGCCATCGCGAACGAGAAAATGTCCGAGCCGAATTTGAACTCGCCGAGGATGGGAAGCTGGAACTGGCCGATGGCCGAGCGCGGCCCGAACGTCATGATCGCGAGCAGGCAGCCGGCCGCAACAATAACCTGCGGCGGGAACCGGTTGCGGGTTCCGGTCACTTGCGCTCCCGCGGTGCCGCCCATCTCAAATCACTCCCTCGACCCGCAAATCACCTGCATGTGGTCGTTTGTCGCGGCACCATAAGGATATGGCTGCCGACGGCCTAACGCATTTTCGCATGGCTCGCATGCGGATCCCTGTGAGTCAGGAACCCGTCAAGATCAAACACTTGAGATCAAGCTGATGGGATCAAGTGGGCAGCAGACTCTTGCCGCCGAAGCGCTGCTTCCACCCGCCAATGGCTTCTTCATTGACGACATGGCGGGGCACTTCGCCCTGCAGCAGATCGAACACCGCCTTCTCGACCCAGCCGGAGGCCAGTTGCAGGCCGGTGCCGACGTTGTTGGAAATCATGTGCGGCGACAGCAGCACGTTGTCTCCGAGGCTGAGGATCGGCGTCTGCGGATCCGGCGGCTCTTCCGGCAGAACGTCAAGCGCGGCGCCGGCGATCTTCTTGTCTTCCAGCGCGTCGAACAAGGCATCGACATCGACGATAGGCCCGCGCGCGGCGTTGACGAGCAACGCACTCTTTTTCATCATCGCTATGCGTTCGGCGTTGATGAGCTTGGTCGTCTCGCGCGTCAGATTGCAGTGGACCGTCACCACATCGCATTCTTTCAGCAGGGTCTCGAGGCTGACGCTGCGCGCATTGTGCAGAACGAATTTTGATTCATCGACATAGGGGTCATAAGCCATCAGCCGCACGCGCCACGGCGCGAACAGGTCGGCAACCCGTGAGCCGATACGGCCGAGGCCGATGATGCCGATGGCGAGGCCCGGATAATCGTCCATATGGCGCGCGCCGACATAGACGCCCTGCAGCGACGGATCGCGCCAGCCGCCGTTCTTGACGTGCCTGTCCTTCTCGCGAATTTTCTTCAGCACGGTGAGGATGTTGGCGACCGTGCCTTCCGCCACGCCGCCCCAATTAGGCTCGGTAGGCGAATGAATGACCAGAATGCCGAGCTCGGTTGCCGCCTCCACGTCCACATTGTCGAAGCCGACCGTGTATTTGACGATGGCACGCAGGTTCGGCGCGCTTTCCAGCGATTTGCGCGTCACCTGGGTGGAGCGGTTGGCGACGCCGACGCCGACCGATGTATCTGGCGCAAAAACCATTTCCACGATTTCGCGGCGGTTGGCGGCCTTCGCCCAGACTTCGTCGGGCCGAATGACCTCGATGCCGGCTTCGTGCATGCGGCGGTAGGATTCGCCGGTTTCATCGACCGGATTGTAGATATGCACCTTCGGCTTTTGCATCGCGTTTCCCCCAAGCGTTCGCCCTTCACTACACGATTGCGGTCCACCGCATCAAATTTGTAGTCGACCGCAGCACCCATTAGGATGGGCCCATGGCTGACATCAGCGCCCAATCCCTCTCGCGCGACGAACTCGTGGCGGTCGTCCAGTGGTACGCCGAAATGGGCGTGGACGTCGCCGTGAGCGAAGACCCGCACGACCGTTTTGCCGAGGGCGCGGCCGAAATCGCCGCCCAGCAGGCACGTGCGGCCGCTCCGGTTGAGCGACCAGCGGAACAGCAGGCGGCGCCGCGCACCGGCCGGATCGCCCCTGGCATGGATCGTTCCCGCGAATTTGTCCGCCCCGCGGCCATCGCGCCGCCGGGGCCGGAGGAGGCCGCGCGCACCGCCGGCGAATTGGCGGCATCCGCCCGGACGCTCGATGAACTGAGGGCCGCACTCGAAGGTTTCGACGGCTGCGGGCTGAAGCGCACGGCCGGCCGTCTCGTCTTCGCCGACGGTAATCCGCAGGCCAGGATCATGCTGGTCGGCGAGGCGCCGGGCGCCGACGAAGACCGGCAGGGCATTCCCTTCGTTGGCCGTGCCGGGCAATTGCTCGACCGCATGCTGACGTCGATCGGCATGGACCGGACCCAGGTTTACATCGCCAATGTCGTGCCCTGGCGGCCGCCCGGCAACCGCACGCCATCGCCGCAGGAAACCGCCGTCTGCCTGCCGTTCATGTTGCGGCAGATCGCGCTGGTCAATCCGGACATCCTCGTCTGCCTCGGCGGCTCGGCGACGCAAACCCTGCTCGGCGTCAAGGAAGGCATCATGCGCGCCCGCGGCCGCTGGCAGGACTTCACCGTCCATGCCGAAGGCGGCGACAGGACGATCAAGGCGCTGGCGACTTTGCATCCCGCCTATCTGTTGCGCTCCCCGTCGCACAAGCGGCTCGCCTGGAAAGACCTGCGGCTGTTGAAGAAAGTCGCCTCGTCTTAGCTTTCGCACCGCATCGCGGGCAGCTTTCGACCGTCATAGCGTTTTCCGATCCACTTGGATCGGAAAGACGCGTCTAGCTTTTTTAAAAGAGAGCATTTTCTTCACGCGAACCGGTGTCCACTTCGCTTGAAAATGCTCTCGCATGGGCAAATCGCCCGTGACATTTGAAATTGCCCGTGCCAGTTTATGTGCAATTGCACGCGCTCTCAGGGAGTGGGTCGGCGCGGCTGCACGGGTGGAGGGGATTTCATGCGTAGATTATTGGGCGCTGTTGCAGGCGCGGCGTTGGCGCTTGGCGTTTCGGCATTGGCCGCCCATGCGCAGATCAAACTCAAAATTTCGTCGCCGACCGTCAACGACATGTCGGCCGAGTGGGCACGCGTTTTCGCCGCCGGCGTCGAAGCCAGAGCGCCGGGCAAAATCAAGGTTGAATTCTATCCGGCCGGACAACTCGGCTCGATTCCGGCAACCGTCGAGGGCGTGGCGCTCGGCACAATCGAAATGGTGGTGGTCGCGTCGGGCTTCTATGTCGGGCTAGAACCGCGCTTCCTGGTTCTCGACATGCCGGGCCTGTTCGACGATCTCGAACATGGTCGCAAGGTCCTGTCCGATCCGACGGCGCGAGCCCAGATCAATCAGTTCGGCAAATCGAAAGGCGTCGAAGCGATCGCCTATTTCGTCCATTCGCCGCTCTATCTCCTGTCGCACAAGCCCGTGCGGACCTTCGCCGATCTCAGCGGTTTGAAAATCCGCACGCCGGGCGGCGCGCCGCTGCATCTCGAACCGTTCAAGAAGGCCGGCGCTTCGCCGCTGTCGCTGCCGCTCGGCGAAGTGCTGCCGGCCATGCAGAATAAGACCATCGACGCCTTCATCGCCGGCCTCTCGGTGTTCACCAGCTTCAAATATTACGACGTCGCCAAGGCGCTGACGGCCGTGCCGGCTTCAGTCATCGTCGCGCCGGTGCTGACCAATACGGCGTTCCTGAAATCGCTTGGGCCGGACCTTGAAAAAATCGTGCGCGAAGAAGCGGTGAAGGCTGAAACGTCGATCGTGCCCTGGGGCATCAAGGACACCGAAGGAGCGCTCGCGATCTGGAAGAAGAACGGCGGCGAAGTCATCGACATGGCGCCTGCCGAAGACAAGAAATACATCGACAACGTCGTGTCGATCATGCCGCCGATCTACGCCGCCAATCCGAGCTTTAAGGGCGATTACGACGCTCTGCGTGCGGCCGCCGAAAAGGCGCGCGCCAAATAGCGGCTGGTTCAAGGCTGATGCGAATGAGGTATCGCAAGAACATTTTTGGCATCTGCCAGACATCGGGTGGACGTGCCTAATGCTGGTTTGCGCGGCAACAGTGCGCAAACAGGCCGAACGTGACCGGAGGGGTGGCGTTCGAGCATCGTTCACAGGGGGATTCGATGAAGTCGATCATCAAGGCGCTCGCAGTGGCTTTCCCATTGCTGTTGCTTGCCGGCGCCGGGCAAGCACAGATCAAGCTGAAAATATCCTCGGCGACGGTCAACGACCCGACACAGGAATGGGCGAGGGCATTCAAGGCCGGCGTCGACGCGCGGTCCGGCGGCAAGGTTACGATTGAATTCTATCCCGCCGGCCAACTCGGTCCTATTCCGGCAACTGTCGAAGGCACGGCGCTCGGAACCATCGAAATGGTCTCGGTGGCGTCGGGGTTCTTCGTCGGCCTCGAACCGCGCTACCTGGTGTTCGATGCACCGGGTCTGTTCGAGGATTTCGATTTCAACGCGCGCCTGTTTACCGACCCTGCCATTCGCGAAAGGATCAGTGTCTTCGGCAAGAACAAGGGCGTCGAATCGATCGCCTTCATCACCGTGACGCCGGTCTATGTCCTGGCGCATAAGCCGATCCGCACGATCGCCGATCTGGCGGGACTGAAGATCAGGACACCGGGCGGCGCGCCGCTGCATCTCGAACCGCTGCGCAAGGCCGGCGCATCGCCGCTATCTATGCCGCTCGGTGAAGTGCTGCCGGCGATGCAGACCAAGTCGATCGACGGCGTCATCGCCGGTCTCTCGGCCTTCACCACCTTCAAGTTCTATGATGTCGCCAAAGCGCTGACGGCGGTGCCGGGCACGGTCATCATCTCGCCGGTTCTCGTCAATTCCGCCTTCCTGAAATCGCTCGGCCCCGATCTCGAAAAGATCGTGCGGGAGGAAGCGACCAAGGCCGAGCTCGCCAACGTGCCTTGGGCCAAACGCGAGATCGCCAATGGCCTCGACGTCTGGAAAAAGAATGGCGGCGAGATCATCGAGCTGAGCGCCGGAGAACAGAAGAAATACCTCGATATCGTCGCCGGCGTCGTGCCGCAGGTTTTCGCGAGCACCCCGGGATTCAAGGACGACTACGAGGCGATTGTCGCCGCCGGCAAGCGCCTGCGCCAGTAGGCGTTGGAACAAGATTATGAATTGAGGGGGGGAGGCCTGGCTCAAAAGCCTTCGCCTCCCTCCTTCTGCAGGGACGGAACATAGTGATGGTCAATCGTGTCGTCGGGTCGTTTATGCGCGGATTGGAGCTGATCCTGGGGGTCGCTCTTATCGCCATCGTTATTCTCAACTTTGCCAATGTCGTCGGGCGCTATGTGTTCAACCACAGCCTGCTCGGCGCCGAGGAAGTCCAGGTCTATGTGATGATCTGGATGGCGTTCCTGGGCGCCGGCATCGTCACCTGGCGCAACATGCATCTGCGCATGGATGCGATTGCCATCAACTTCCCCAAACCGGTCCAGACCCTCCTGCGCTGGGCCGAGGCGGTGCTGGCGATCGGCGTCGTCGGCTATGCCATCACTCAGTCATCCTGGTTCTACGTCAACCGCATCTTCACCTTCGGCTCGAAAAGCGATGTGGCGCATCTGCCGATGTGGATCCCGCATTCCGCCGTGCTCGTCGGTCTTGCGCTGGTCATCGTCATGCTGATCCTGCGCGCGGCG
>JAQGJO010000282.1 GCA_028290595.1 Hyphomicrobiales bacterium
TGTTCGAACAGAGTGGCGCGATTGGTGATGAAAGCGGCGCCGACAGAAGCCGGCGTCGGCAGCAGATAGGGCGGAATTTTGTACACGACGATCACCATCTCCCACGCGCCGAGCAGGATGAATACCACCAGGAAAAGAACCGACAGGCGTTTCAGAAATGTTGGTGCGGCGTGCATGTCGAGGCCGTCAACTGCTGGAATTGCTGGGGGCTTCCCAGTAGATCGTCAATCGCTCGATCAGCGCCCATATGGCATATCCGGCGCCAGACATGGCGCAGGCGACAAGCACTGTCAGCCAGACCATTTTGATATCGAAATTGAACAGCGCATTGAGCATCAACACGCCGATGCCGTTCTCTGCACCGGTCAGTTCGGCTGTCAGGGAACCGAGCACCGCCAGCGGAGTCGCAAGTTTGAAGCCCGTGAACAGAAACGGCAAAGAGCTCGGCAGAATAAGAAACCGAAACACCCGCCAGCGCGACGCCGAATAGACGTGGAACAGTTCCATATGGTTTGCCTCATAGGCCTTGAACCCCTGCATCGCGCCGACCAGCAAAGGGAAGTAACTCGCGAGGCCCGCGATGAGCGAGCGGGTCAGCGGCCCGTTTCCCAGCCATAGCGCCAGCAGAGGTGTCGCGGCGATCAGCGGGATGCTTGAGAGGCCGACGCCGAGATTATAGATCGTCGGCCGAAGCGCCGCGACAAAGGCCGCAATAAAGGCGGCACCGAGCGCGACCACGATGGCGACGGCATAGCCTCTGACTGCATTCATCGTCGTTTCGCTGAGTGCTGCTCCGATGCCGCGCGGATTGGCGAGCAGAGCGCCCCAGACCTGTGAGGGAGCCGGCAAGGTGACGGGCAGATAGCCGCCATGTTTCGCCAGCTCGAGCAGCAGCATCAATGCCGAAAGTCCTGCCAGCGGCAGAACGACGGATATGAGTGCCGTGGCAAGCCAGCGGGGCACGCTACTGCACGACCGCCGGCACGTCGGGGCTTTCGTGGGCCTCGATGCCGTAGAGCCCTTCACGCACCCGATTGACCGTATCGAAGAAGATCGGCGAACTCATCATCTGCAACGTCCGCGGCCGTGGCAGCGGCACGTCGACCACCTGAGAAATTCGGCCCGGACGCGGCGACATGACGAATACGCTGTCGGCCATGAACACGGCTTCATCAATCGAATGCGTCACCAGCAAAGCCGTGGTGGAGGATTCGGCCCAGATCCGCAGCAGTTCGAGATTCATGCGCTGCCGCGTGATCTCGTCGAGGGCGCCGAACGGTTCGTCAAGCAGCAGAATATCGGGTGCAAGGACCAGCGCACGGGCAATAGACACCCGCTGCTGCATGCCGCCGGAGAGTTGCGCGGGCAGGGCATCCTCGAATCCCTGCAGGCTGACCAGTTCGATCAGCTCGTCCGGTGTGCGTTTGGCGACGCGCTTCGAATTCTTGCCGACGATCGCCAGCGGCAGCGCGATGTTCTCGCGCACCGTGCGCCAGGGCAGGAGAGTCGCCGACTGGAAGACAAACCCGATCGCATGTTCGAGCCGCGCCGTTGACGGCTTTTCATTGCCGACAAGAATGCTGCCGGCGGATGGCGCGATAATGTCGGCAACCATGCGCAGAAGCGTTGACTTGCCGCATCCGCTCGGGCCGATGATCGCGCCGAACCCGCCGGCGGGCAGGCTCAGCGATGCGCGATCAAGCGCGATGACCTGCTGGCCACGGCTGTCGAACCATTTGCTCGCATCTTTGACCGTCAGATCTTTCGGCATGCTCTCAGCCAGAAATCCTCATGCCATAATCCTAATGCCTCCTGCGCTGCAATGGCAAATTGCGGATCGCAAAGATCGGTCGCCTTCATGTCGCTCTTGATCAGGCCGGCCTTGCGATAGGTATCGAGCAGGCTGTCGGCCAATGCCATGTCGACCGACAGCAGGCCCTGGCGCTCGGCAATGCCGTAGTTGATGAAGGGTCCGCTGGCCTGAATTTCCGCAAGGACAGCTTTGGGATCGAGGCCACTGACGCCGTATTTCTCCACCATCAGTTTGGTCATCGCCTCGGGATTGTCGATCGTCCATTTCCATCCCTTCGCTGCTGCCCGCAGGAAGGCGACGGCAACCGGCTTGTTGGCGGCAAGGAAATCTTCGCGTGCGTAGATATTGCCGGTTGTTTCCGGCAGGCCGAGATCATGCAGGCCTAGAATGACGATCGGATAGCCCTGTATCCTGAGCATGACGCCCTGATTGGTCTCATAGCCCACATAGCCGTCGGTCTGCTTGTTGATGAGCGCGGAAGGGTCGGGGCCTGCCGGGATCATATTCACCGATTTTGGATCGATGCCCTTGCTCGCAAACATATTGGCCAGCAGCGGCCGCACCGAAGTGGTAACGCTGATGGTCTTGCCCGGCAGGTCCGCAATCGTGCGTATCGGCTTGTCCGGCATGCTGAAGATGGCGAACGGATTGCGCTGAAACACCGAGCCGATGAGCTTGATCGGCATGCCTTTCTCACGCGCCAGCACGATGCCGCCAAACGGCCGGTCGCCAAAGGCCGACTGGCCGGCAGCGACATTGGCGACCGGATCGATATTCGGGCCGCCGGAATTGAATGTCATGTCGAGACCGGCGTCAGCGTAATAGCCTTTCTCGATGCCGGCGAAATAGCCGCTGTACTGGCCGCTTTTGATCCAGGATAGCTGGAAACCGGCTGCCGTCGCCGCGCGCGCGCCGGAGATCGACATGAGGCTCGAAGAGGCGATCGCGGAACCCGCTGCCAGCTTCAGCCCCTTCGATACGAATGCACGGCGGTTCAATGCTGAAGAGGATCGTTTCATGATCGCGACTCCGTTACTGCGTGGAAATGACAGGATCAGTTGTGCTCGCTCGGCCCCATGATGACGATGCCTTCGCTCGCCTCCACATGCCGGACGAAAATGTATTTGTCCTCGCGTCCGTCGCTGTGCTTGCGCTTGATCTTCGGTTCGACGGATGCCTCCACTTTCGCCACGATCACATAAGGCATGTCGGCGGCCAGGCCCTTGATGCAGTGCTCCTCGAAGGCATCCAGATCCTTGACGAGATAGGCATGTTCGATGCCAGTTCCCTTTGCGACAGCGGCAAGATTGACCCTGCCGGCCGTATGGGTCGGCGGTCCGCCGATCGACTGGTAGCATTCGTTGTCCCAGACAACGACCAGCAGGTTCTTCGGCTGTTCGTTGGCTAAAGTCGCAAGGATTCCAAGATTGAACATCAGGCCGCCGTCGGTATCGAGCGAAACGACACGCCGATGCGGCAGGCCGACCGCCAGTCCGAACGCTTCCGGCGTCACGCAGCCCAACTGCTGCTGAAACAGGCTGGCTGCACGCATATGCGGCGCTGCATTGTACCATTCGTCGACGCTGGCCCCGAGCGACAGGATCACCAGTTCATCCGCCAGCTTTGCACCGAGGCGTTTCATGCATTCGAAGCGCTTCATCGGACGAGGCCCTCCGACAGGACGATCGCCGAGTGCGCATAGGCGGCATAGGACCACGAAAAGGCGTCTTTGATTGCCCGCTCGATGGCGTCTTCTTCCTTGACGATGCGATAGGGAATCCGCATCGCCTCCAGCAGCGGCTCCATCGTCATGCCGTGCGGGATCGCCCACCAGTTGTTCTCGCCGAGATCGCCGCGATAGCTCATCAGCATGATGACGGGGATGCCGGCACCCATGCCCATGCGGGCGAGCGGTTCGATGGAGGCGCGCAGGCCTGAATTTTCCATGATCAGCGCGGCGCGTTTACCTGACAGAAATACGCCACCGCAGATGGCCGCTCCTTCGCCTTCATTGGTGACGCGAATGGTGCGGATGTCCGGATCGCGATCGAGCGCCGGATATAGCTCCTTGAACAGGGAATCCGGCAGGTAGCAGACGACGCTGACGCCCGCGGCCTTCAGTCCGGCAATGACTTTGTCGACTGCGCTCTCGAGCATCAGCGCGTCAGCTCGACAGCGGCTGTTTTATAAAGGTTGACGCATTGATCGTGCAGCACGCCGGTCACCACTGTCAGGTCCCAACCGACGAATTTGGCGAAGCTCTCGGCGGTATATTCATTGTAGTTGAAGGCAAGCGTTCCAGCCTTCAGGATGTCGGTGTTGCGCGCGCCCAGCACCAAGGTCTTGATGCCGCTGTTCAGGATCGCACCGAGGCACATCGGGCAGGGCTCGCAGGTCGCATAGAAGGTGCATTCCGGGATCGAGCGCCGGCGCAGCTTCTGGGTCGCAAGACTGATAGCGCGCGTTTCGGAATGGGCGGTCGTGTCGCTGGTCGCAACCTTGATACTGCGGGTTTGAACCACCACTTCGCCGTTGCCGACCACCACCGCGCCGAACGGCTGTTCGCCTTGCGCGGCGCCGGCTTTGGCTTCTTCGATTGCAATGGCCATGAAGCGTTCGTGATCAGAACTCATATCCCGTGGTCCTCCGATAAGCCGAAGGCCAAATGCTACGGGACGCTGAACTGGTGCCGCTAGCCGCAAAATTCCGATGATGATGTTGCCTAGATGGCAACAACTTGGGGCAACAACTCGGGCGCTTAGGTGCCATCCAGCTTTTCGATCGCCGCGCTGAGAAGTTTCGCCAGGCGCGCGGAAGGTTCCGTCGGAAAATTGCGCCCCCGCGATGCAAGCGCCAGCCGTCGCGGGCGCAACACCGGGTCGCGCAGCGGAATAAAGACCAGTTCGCGGCGCGACAGTTCATTCTCGACGCCGACCCGGGTTTGAAAGGCGATGCCCATCTGTCCGACGACGCATTTGGCCATCAGGTCGATTGAATTCGTCACGGCGCGTGGATCGAACTCGATGCGGCTCTCCTGCAGCGCGCCTTCGATCGACGCGCGCAGTGAAAGGCTGGCATCGGACAGCAAAATGCGTTCGCCAGAAAAATCCCGCAGCTTGACTTCCTTGCGCTTCGCCAGCCGGTGCGTCGGCCAGAGCAGGGCGCCGAGCGACAGGTTGGCGCTGGCCAGCCGCAGCGCGCCGGAAGGAACGCGGGCGTCAAACGCGATGCCGAATTCGGCTTCCCCATCGACGACCAGCCGCAGCGCTTCCTGCGATCCGGCTGTCCTTACTTCGACCGTTATGTTCGGCATCTGCTGCCAGAACTCCGCCAGGATCGACGGCAGCAGGCCGCGCGCGACGCTCTCCACCGCGACGATGCCGATCTTGCCGCGCCGCAGGCCGGTGAGATCGTTGATGATGGCGCAGCCTCGGTTCAATTCGGCGGCGCTGGTGCGGGCATGGTAGACGAGGGTCTCGCCGGCGCTCGTCAGCTTCAGCCGCTGGCGCACGCGCTCGAACAGCGGAATGCCGATGGTCTCTTCCAGGGAGCGGATGGTGCGGCTGATCGCCGACGGCGCAATGTTCAGCGCCTGGGCGGCGGCACGGATGGAACCGAGCTGCGCCACCATCTGGAAGTAGTGCAACCGGACGGAAATCAAACCAAGCTTGTTCGCGTCCATGACATTGCACTCTGGCCCTCAACCATTAGAGTGCGATGTTGCCATGAACGCAACATGTCCAATCGAAATATAGGGCTTTCAGCAACGGCGCAGTGCTGTCATCCCCGACGCCCGCGTAGCGGGCGAGCAGGGATCCAGAAGCCAACGGGCCTTACGCCGTCACGTAGCTTCTGGATTCGCGCTCTGCGCTTCGCTTGGCGGGAATGACAGAGGTGTCCAACTCAGCGCGTCAGCCGCGGTCCCGTGCGGACGCGATAGGCCTCTATCGAGGCTCTTCGAATGTCTCTCTTGGCGCGCGCCGCGACAGCGGCGGACGGATGCCGATCGAGAGACCGCAGTGCTGCAAGTATGTCGTCGATCGGAACGATGCGGCCGGTCGTCGGGATCTGGCGCAGCGCCGGCCCGTCCTGCGCGGCTTGGGCATCGGAGGCCCATGACGCCAGAATGGCTCGCTTCTCGGCCAACGTTAGATCGGGATCATCGGCGACCTCCCACGGGTCGGCGAAGGCCAGAGAAGGGATCAACAAATCGTCCAGGCGGTGAGAATCGTCATTTGGAAGCATGGCCCTATCCTCTTAAAGCTCATGACCGGGATTAAACTCCGGGCGGCGAGGATTTTGTTTTGCAATTCAGGATTTCAAGAGGGCCGAAGGGCCATGGCACAAATTTTTTGCGGGGCATCTATCGACCGGGTGGCTTGGCGGCTCGTTTTTTCGCCGACATCTCCCGGACGCTGCGCTTGAGCGCATCGTTCAGGTCGATCGGCACGCCATGCTTTCTCAAAAGATCGGTGAAGGCTTCGTCCGCCAGGTCCTGCAGCGTCGCCATCCGGTTGCGTCCCAGTTGCACCAGGGCGACATAGGTTTCGTCGTCGAACGCGATCAGCTTGCGCATTTCTAGCCGGCTTTGCGCCCTGTCCCTGTCGCCTTCGTCACAGGCGTCTTCGGACGTTTGGTGTCTTTGGCTTCAGCCCGCTTCCCGCTGCCTTCGATCGGCAGCAGCAATTCCCTCTGGCCGGGGGCTGTCTTGCGGGCCTTGGCCTTCTTCGCGGGCGCGGCCTTGGCGGATGGTTTGGCCGCGGGCTTGGCCTCGGGTGCGGATTTGGCTCCCCGCGCCGAAGGCGCCTGGCCGAGGCTGCGCTGCAACGCCTGCATCAGGTCGATGACATTGCTCGGCGCTGACGAGGGCCGTGTCTTCGGCAACGGCGCGCCGGCCTGTTTCTTCTTCAGCATTTCGACGACCGCTTCTTCATAGCGGTCGCGGAACTGCGAGGCATCGAATTCGGCGGTTTTGGAGGCGACGATATGCTGGGCGAGTTCCAGCATTTCCTTCTTGATCTTGATGTCGGGAATATCGTCGAAGAACTCTTCGGCGTCGCGGACTTCGTATTCATAGCGCAGGGTCTCGCCCAAAATGCCCTTGCCCCAGGGCTGCAGCATGACGACCCGTTCGCGCTTGGAAATCACCACCCGGCCGAGCGCCACCATATCCTTGACCCGCATGGCCTCGCGGATGACGGCGAACGCTTCCTG
>JAQGJO010000189.1 GCA_028290595.1 Hyphomicrobiales bacterium
CGCGCCGTCGACGCTGGAGCTGCGCGAAAAGCTCGAACAGCTCCGCGCACTGGAAGCCGGCATGCGGATCGACGCCGCCATCGTCGATAGCGTCCCGCTCGGCGTCGATACGCCCGCGGATCTCGAAACCGCCCGCCGGCTACTGGCAAAAACCTGAGTGACTGATACAAGGCCCGCCATGACCATTCCCAAAAATCAGATCATGAAGATCGCATTCCAGGGCGAGCCCGGCGCGAACTCGCATATCGCGATCAGCGAATCCTATCCGGGCGCAGAGGCGCTGCCCTGCCCGACCTTCGAGGATGCGCTGGCCGCGATCACCTCGGGCGAGGCCGATCTCGGCATGATCCCGATCGAGAACTCGATTGCCGGCCGCGTCGCCGACATCCATCATCTGCTGCCGCAGTCGGGCCTGCATATCGTCGGCGAGTGGTTTCTGCCCATCCACCACCAGATGATGGCGCTGCCCGGCGCGAAGCTCACCGACATCAAGACGGTGGAAAGCCATGTCCACGCGCTCGGCCAATGCCGCCGCATCATTCGCAAGCTGGGGATCAAGGCCATCGTCGCGGCCGACACTGCGGGCTCGGCCCGCGCGATTGCCGAACGCGGCGACAAGAGCTGCGCGTCGCTGGCCTCCCGCCTCGCTGCCGATATCTACGGACTCGAAATTCTCGCCGAGGACGTCGAGGACGAGGATCACAACACCACGCGTTTCGTCATCCTTTCCAAAGACGCCAAATGGGCGCCGCAGGGCTCCGAACCGCTGGTCACCAGTTTTGTTTTCCGCGTCCGCAACCTTCCTGCGGCGCTCTACAAGGCACTCGGCGGCTTCGCCACCAACGGCGTCAACATGACCAAGCTGGAAAGCTACATGGTCGACGGCGAGTTCTTCGCCACGCAGTTCTACGCAGATGTCGAGGGTCTTCCGGATGACCGCAACCTCGCTTTCGCACTCGAAGAACTGAAGTTCTTCTCACGCGAATTCAGGATCGTCGGCGTCTATCCGGCGCATCCTTTCCGCGCGACCTTCGGCGAACCGACCTCGTAACCAGCAAGTTCAGGACGACGCCGGCCGGACGTGATCGGTCAGCGCATGCGTCGCCGCCATAGGCGAACCGGGCAGAAATAGCTGAACCGGACGGATTTCATAGACCGCAGTCGGATTGACGCGGCGCAGATCGCGCGCGGTTGCGACGGCGTCCTCACGGGTCGCACAATCGACCACATAGAAGCCGAGCAACTGCTCCTTGGTCTCAGCAAAGGGGCCGTCGATGACCACGCCAGCGCCGGGTCCGCGCAGGGTGAATGCACCCTTAGTGCCGCCCAGCCGCGCAGCCGGCCCCATCCGGCCGTCGGCCGTCAGCTTCTCGTGAAGCTCATGAAGATTGGCCATCACCGCAGTGTCTTCGTCGGCCGTCCACGACACGACGACGTCTTCGACGTGATAGGCCAGGATTGCATAGAGCATAGGTTTTACCTCGTGTGGTGACGGCGCCGATCCAAGGACGTTTCGGTAGTCCCGATCCCGACATTGCCTTTCGAAACTTTACGACGCCTCGCAAATTGACGCATCCACCGCAACCAACTCGACGATATTGCCGTCCGGATCGGTGACGTAAATGGAGCGCCAGCCGATCCATCGGTGTTCGTAGGTGTTCGGCTTGAAACCCGCCTTCGTCAGGGCATCGAGAGCGGGCTGATAGTCCGATAGCGCAATCTCCAGCGCAAGGTGATGCAGAGTGGGTGCCCGCAAATCCGGAGCGGACCATTTCGTGTCGTCACGATTGGACGGCTGATCGGCCCTGAAAAGGCCGATAATACGGTGATGGCCTTCAAAGCCATCTTCCACCTTGAGAAACACGATCCGATCGTCGAAGGCGCGCAGCGGAGTGAGGCCAAGGACATCTCGATAGAAACTGACCGCGCGCGGCATATCGCTGACACCCAGAACAACTTCGCCAAGGCCACGCGGTGTTACCAGAGGCGCCATCATCCCCTCCCATTGTCGCGGCGCTCGCTAACCTCGCTGCGCCTAGGCTGCTGCTCTCTGCAATTGAAATACGTCCGCCAACAGATCATAGGACCGCTTCCGCGCCTCATGATCATACATCGCGGTAATGACCATCAACTCATCGGCCTGGCATTCGCTGATGAGCGGCTGCAGCTTTTCCAAGACTGTCGACGGACTGCCGACGAACAGCCGTGAACGATTGCGCGCGATCTTCATCTTTTCGCTGTCGCTATAAGGATAGGCCAGCGCCTCTTCGACGCTCGGCAGCGGCGCGTATTCGCCGCGGTCGCGGCGGAGACGATTGAGGTCGGCCGACGAGGCCAGACGCTCGGCCTCGGCATCGGTCTCCGCACAAATCACAGCGACCGCGAGAATCGCATGCGGCGCCTGCCGCCAGCCGGATGATTTGAAGCGCGCCCGATAATGCACCATCGCATCCGCCGCGTCATGGGATGCGAAGTGATGGGCGAAAGCGAAACCCATGCCGACCTGAGCTGCGAGATCCGAACTGTAGTCGCTGGAGACGAGCAGACATAGCGGAGGCAGCGGGACGTCATTGGGCATCGCCACGACGTTGTTATAGGGATGATCTGCCGGGAATTGCCGCGTCTCCCACAGCACCAGCTCGCTCAGCCGTTCCAGAAAGTCATCGCCCTCGCGGCCGGCAAGACGGTTGCGCAACGCATAGGCTGTGGCGCCATCGGTCCCGGCGCACGGCCAAGGCCGAGATCGATG
>JAQGJO010000204.1 GCA_028290595.1 Hyphomicrobiales bacterium
AGACCAGCCGGCTCGACCCATTTCATGTTGAACTGGGTGGCGGGCATATCCGATTTCGGATCGCGATAGAGCGGCACCAGTTCGACAAGCGGCCGATCGCCGATGACGATGCCGGCCGCATGGGTCGAAGCGTTGGAATAAAGCCCTTCGAGCTTCTGCGCGATGTCGACCATGGTGGCGACGCGCTCGTCCTGCTCCATCGCTTCTTTCAGGCGCGGCTCAGAATCGATGGCCTGTGCGAGCGTAACCGGCGATGCGGGATTCTGTGGCACCAGCTTGGCGAGCTTGTCGACCTGGCCGAGCGGCATTTCCAGCACGCGGCCGACATTGCGCATGACGCCGCGCGCCAGGAAGGACCCGAAGGTGATGATCTGCGCGACGCGATCGACGCCGTAGCGCTGGCGCACATAACGGATCACCTCGTCGCGGCGATACTGGCAGAAGTCGATGTCGAAGTCGGGCATCGAGACGCGTTCGGGATTGAGAAAGCGCTCGAACAGCAGGCCGAAGCGGATCGGATCGAGATCGGTGATGGTCAGCGACCAGGCGACGAGAGAGCCTGCGCCGGAGCCGCGGCCCGGACCGACGGGAATACCCTGCGCCTTGGCCCATTTGATGAAGTCGGCGACGATGAGGAAGTAGCCGGGGAACTTCATGTTGACGATGACGCTGAGCTCGAATTCAAGCCGCTCGCGATAGTCGCTTTCGCCGAAGCCCGGCGCCATGCCATGGGCTGCGAGGCGAAGCGCCAGGCCGTCGCGCGCCTGGCGCTGAAGCTCGGTCACCTCGTCCTGTATCTGGCCGTCGATGGACGTGAAGCGCGGCAGGATGGGACCACGCGTCTTCGGCCGATAGCTGCAGCGCATGGCGATTTCGACGGAATGGGTCAGCGCCTCCGGCAGATCCTTGAACAGGGTCTGCATTTCGGCGCGGGTCTTGAACCGGTGCTCGGCGGTGAGCTGACGGCGATTGGTCTCGCTCGTCGTCGTGCCGTCGGCGATGCACAGCAACGCGTCATGGGCCTCATGATCGGAACGGGCGGCGAAATAGGGTTCGTTGGAGGCGACCAGCGGCAGCGAACGCCGGTAGGCCAGATCGACGAGTTGCGGCTCGACCCGTTTCTCGGCAGGCGTGCCGTGGCGCTGCAATTCGATATAGAACCGGCCGGGGAATATCCGCTCCAGTTCGCCGGCGCGGATCGCCGCCTGCTCGGCCCTGTTGTCGCGCAGCAGTACATCGATGGCGCCGGACGGACCGCCGCTCAGCGCGATCAGGCCGTTGGCCTCGCGGGAAAGCTGGTCGATCAACACATGCGGCAGATCGCCGGCCTGCGGCTCGATCCAGGCCGAGGAGACGAGACGCATCAGATTGGCGTAGCCCTCTTCGTTCTGGGCGATGAGAACGATGCCGCCCCGCCCGGCGGTCGGATCATCGGCCCTGGCGCCGAGCTTGCGGGCGTCACCGAAATCGAGCGTCAGGTGACAGCCAATGATCGGCTGGATGCCTTCCTTCGAGACCTTCTCGGAGAACTCCAGCGCGCCGAAAAGATTGTTCGTATCGGTGATCGCCAGCGCCGGCATATGATCGGCCTTGGCGAAGCTGATCAGCTTGGGGATCGTCAGCGCGCCTTCGCGAAGGGAAAACGAAGTGTGCAGGTGCAGGTGCACGAACCCTACGTCTTTGACGATCCGATCGATATTCTGCGGCATTGCGGTCAACGTTTCCGAGCGATTCCATGCGACTCACGGACACCTGTCCATGGCGGCGCGGATGATCGGGGAATGTGGCGGGCGCGTCGAGATCGGATGTCCAATTACGCCCGCCATCAACAGGCGCGCGCCTCAAACGATCGGCGCGGCGCGGGTCAGCAGAAGGATCATCCCGACGAAGGCAGCGAGAGCTGCGAGTTCAATCGTGTCCATAAGAAGAGTACGCATGGCCAAACACTCCATGTTTCTTGTTACGATCACTTTAAGTTCATTGTTTGTTCTTGTCCACGTAAATCCGATTGGCTGGACTGGCCGGGTTCGCTTTAGCGATACTTATGGTTAACCAGAAATAAACTTCGGACAGGGCCGTGCTAGCGCTTGCCAGCAAAAGCCTGCCAGCCAGCGGCGCGCAAATCGCAGGCGGGACAGGCGCCGCAGCCGCTTCCCCAGGCATGCACACGGGTGCGATCACCGGCGTAGCAGGAATGAGTTCGCTCGCGGATGAGGTCGACGAGATCGTCGCCGCCGAGTTGGTGCGCCAGTTCCCAGGTCTGGCGCTTGTCGATCCACATCAGCGGGGTTTCGAGGACGAAGCGGCGTTCGAGGCCGAGGTTGAGGGCAAGCTGCATCGCCTTGATCGTGTCGTCGCGGCAATCCGGATAGCCCGAATAATCGGTCTCGCAGACGCCGGTGACGATGCGGCGCAGATCGCGGCGATAGGCGACGGCTGCGGCAAACGACAGAAAGATGAGATTGCGGCCGGGCACGAAGGAATTCGGCAGGCCATCGGCCTGCAGCCGGAATTCAGCCTCGCTGGTCAGCGAGGTTTCGGCAATGTCGGCGAGCGCCGAGATGGCGATGACCCGGTCTTCGCCGAGGCGCGCGCTCCAATGGGAAAACTTTGCACGCAACCCGGCAAGGACGTCCTGCCGGCAGTCGAGTTCGATGCGATGGCGCTGGCCGTAGTCGAAGCCGATGGTCTCGACTCTCTCGTAGCGCTCCAGCGCCCAGGCGAGGCAGGTGGTCGAATCCTGACCGCCCGAGAACAGAACGAGCGCATGTTCGCTCAAATCTGCACTCATCACGTTACTCCAGTTCCACCAGGAGCCCGTCGCGCAAGGTCACGCGCCGGTCCATGCGGCGGGCGAGTTCGAGATTATGCGTGGCGACCAGCGCCGCCAAGCCGGACGCGCGGACGATTTCGGTGAGCACGGCGAACACATGATCGGCGGTCTTGGGATCGAGATTGCCGGTCGGCTCGTCGGCCAGCAGCACGCGCGGCGTGTTGGCCACGGCGCGCGCAATGGCGACGCGCTGCTGCTCGCCGCCAGACAGCATGCCGGGACGATGCGACAGCCGCTGGCCGAGGCCGAGGAAGGTCAGCAATTCCTCGGCGCGCCGACGCGCCTCCGAGCGCGCAAGGCCGCGTATCATCTGCGGCAGCATGACGTTCTCCGTCGCCGAGAATTCCGGCAGCAGATGATGGAACTGATAGACGAAGCCGATTTCGAGACGCCGCAGCGCCGTACGCTCAGCATCATCCATATGGGCGGTGGGCTGACCGCCAACCAGGATCTCGCCGCCGTCAGGGCGCTCGAGCAGGCCGGCCAAATGCAGCAGCGTCGATTTGCCAGCGCCCGATGGCGCGATCAGCGCCACCGACTGGCCAGGCGACAAGGTCAGATCGATGCCGCGCAGGATGTCGAGCGTGGTCTCGCCCTGCGCATAGTGCCGCTGGACGTTCTGGAGATGGAGAGCGGGAGCGGAAGCCACAGCGTTCATTCATACCGCAAAGCGTCGACAGGATCGACTTTGGCGGCACTCCACGACGGCAGGATCGTCGCCAGCAGCGACAGGCTGAGCGAGAGAACCACAATAGTCGTGACATCGGAGGGCACGATCACCGACGGTAGGCGGCTGAGGAAATAATAGGTCGGATCGAAGAGATTGAGATTGAACAGCCAGTTCAACCCTTGGCGGATCGATTCAAGATTGCGGGCGACGAAAAGTCCGAGCAGGAAGCCCGCGAACGTGCCGACGATGCCGATGGTCGAACCGGTGATGAGAAAGATGCGCAGGATTGCTCCCTTCGTCGCGCCCATCGTTCGCAGAATGGCGATCGCCCTGCCCTTGTCCTTCACCAGCATGGTGAGCCCAGAAATGATGTTGAGCGCGGCGACAATGACGATGAGCGTAAGGATGAAGAACATCACCGTCCGCTCGACTTTCAGCGCTTCAAAGAACGATTTGTTGCGCTGGCGCCAATCGGTCATGATCATCGGACGGCCGATGCTGCCCTCAAGCTTCTGGCGCATTTCGTCCATTTTTTCGGGATCGTCGACAAATGCTTCGATCACCGTCGCTTCGTCTTCCTTGTTGAAGAAGGTCTGCGCCTCGGCCAGCGGCATATAGACAAAAATGCCGTCGAAATCGGAAACGCCGATCTGGAAGATGGCGACCACCGGATAGGCCTTGATGCGCGGCGCGATGCCGAAGGGAGTCGCCGCGCCCCGTGCCGTCAGAATCGAGACCTTGTCGCCGACGCGCACGCTGAGCGTTTCAGCCATCTTCTGGCCGATGGCAACGCCCTCACCGGTGTCGAAGCCGTCGAGCGTTCCCTGCTTCACATTGCCGGCGATACCGGGCAATTGCTTGATGTCCTTCTCGCGGATGCCGCGCACTAGCGCCCCCGCCTGCTGATAGGGCGAGGAGACGCCCGCCGCGGCTTCGACCATCGGCAGCGCCACCTTCATGCCCGGGACCTTGGAAATGCGGCCGATGACCTCATCGTAATCGTTGAGCGGTGTATCGGCGCCCTGCAGGAACAGATGGCCGTTGATGCCGATGATCTTGTTCATCAGTTCGATGTGAAAGCCGTTCATCACCGACATGACGACGATGAGCGTGGCGACGCCGAGGGTGATGCCGAGAAACGACAGGCCGGCGATGAGCGAGACAAAGCCGTTGCCGCGGCGCGAGCGCAGATAGCGCAGCGCCAGCATCCATTCAAAAGCCGAGAACGGCCGCGTGCCTGTCGGCTCCGCCTTCACCTGGGGTGCGTCTAGGGCTGTTGCTGTCATGCGGTCGGCCGCGCTGTCAGTTTGTTGAAGGCCTCATCAGGCGACAGCGTTTCGCGCGCGCCGGTGCGTCGGTTCTTCATCTCGACCTTGCCTTCGGCGAGGCCTTTGGGACCGACGATGAGCTGATGCGGCAGGCCGATGAGATCCATCGTCGCGAACTTCGCGCCGGGCCGTTCGTCGCGATCGTCGTAGAGCACGTCGACGCCCGCCTTGGTCAGTTTGTCGTAGAGATCGAGACAGGCGGCGTCGACCGCCGCATCGCCGACCTTAAGGTTGGCGATGCCGACTTGAAACGGCGCGACCGATTCGGGCCAGATCATGCCGGCGTCATCATGATTGGCTTCGATGATCGCCGCGGCAAGGCGCGACGGACCGATGCCGTAGGAACCGCCATGGACGGCGACTTCCTTGCCGTCCGGCCCGTTCACGACCGCGCGCATGGGCTGCGAATATTTCGTGCCGAAATAGAAGATATGCCCAACCTCGATGCCGCGCGCCGACAGCTTGGCGTCGTCGGGAAGCGCATCGAAGGCCTTGGCGTCATGCATGTCGGACGTCGCCGCATAGAGCGATCGCCATTTGTCGACGACGCCCTGCACCGATGCACGATCGTCGAAGTCGATGTCGGCTGGCGGCGGCGTGAACTCGAGATAATCCTTGTGACAGAAGACTTCGCTCTCGCCGGTCGAAGCAAGAATGATGAATTCATGGCTGAGGTCGCCGCCGATGGGTCCGGTGTCGGC
>JAQGJO010000346.1 GCA_028290595.1 Hyphomicrobiales bacterium
TAATATGGATCAGGCGCACGATGGGCACCGCCGGCGATCTTCCCGCCGAGGATCTCCTGGTTGCTGTCCTTGCCCGAATAAATCCAGGCGGACGCGCACAGCAATTTCGATTCGCGCAGCACCGTGCCGCCACGCCATTGGCCCCAGGCGACAAAGCGCGGCCGCCCCAGGCTGCCGGTTCCAGCCGTCCGCCGTGCGAAGCGCAGCTCGATCGACGGATCGGGCATGGCGGCCTTTAACGCCTTCAGATGATCGGGCGGCACCAGCCGCGCCGGGACGGGCTTGTCGAAACACCGGCTCTGCATTTTCGCCCAGTACACACGCCGTTCCGCTGGCGGCAGGTAAAGCTCTTCCCGCAGTTGATCATTATCATGTTCGAGATTGGTCGGCTGCGGATCGGCGAGGCCTGCTTTATATCCCGCGAGCACGCTTTGACAGATCGCCTTGGTCGATGGCTTGTCGCCGGCGCGCGCCAGCGTCCCGCTCAGTGCCAGGCGCACCAGATCGAGCGCATAGGGCATGACGGCGGCTTCGTCGAAATCATTGACACCCCAGACCATGCGGCTGTCGACGTCATGCCACATGCCGAAGTTTTCGAGATGGATATCGCCGACCGCCAGGATCGACGGACAAGTTGCCAGGTCCGGGCAATCGGTCAGGATGGTTTCAGCAAAACGCCAATAAGTGCCGCGCAGGAACGAGAAGGCATTGTCCTGCAGTTTGGCATTCTTCTTGGCGAAGTCCGATGCGACGAAAGTCTTGCCGGTCTGCTTGCGCAGCCAGCTTTCATAAGCCTTGGCGGATTGCGCGAAAGACGGAAGCTTGGAAGCCGCAGGCTTGGAGACCGTCTTAGCAGTCTTAGAAGGAGCAACCGTCTTGGGAGGAGCAACCGTCTTGGGAGCAGCCCGCTTGGGAGCAACCTTGGTAGCAACGTCGGAAGCAATCTCGGCGACATAAGTCATGTGAACGTCCAATCCTCAAGACGCCGCCGCAAACGCACGCATAGTCGAACGACGCACCGGCAATGGAAACCCAACAGTCCAAAATCAGTAAGTGATCATATCGACTTTTGTAAGAATCAAAACAGGCGCGATACGCGCTGCCGTCGAGAGATGCCACGCCGTATAGAGTTCGGAGAACACATCGTTCGACGACATGCCATCGACTGGAACAACAACTTTGAAACCACGCAACGCCGCTTCGCCGCCGGTGTGCAGAACCGTTGTCTGCGCCGCCGTGCCTGTGATGATGATCGTATCGACACCTTTATCCTTCAGCATCTTTTCGAAATCGCTGCCGATGAATTTGTCCGGCCCAAGCGGCGGCAGCACCGGATCGCTCGCGCGGGGAGCGATCTCGGGTAAGATATCGGATGGCTTGGAATCCGCCGTGGCGATGGAATAGACGACGAACATGTTGCGGGCGCGGGCGTCATCCAGCAACCGCTTCAACTTCGGCACGCTGGCGGCGCAGCGCGGCCGGCGCTCCTGCGTGCAGGTCTGGGTGGTGAAATCGAACAGCAGCAGGGCGGTCTTGCCGGCATCCACCCTGGCGGGCTTGAGAACCGGCGGCGGCGGTAATTTTGCACCCGACCACTCTTCTATAATGGTCTGCGCTACATAGCGTTTTCCGATCCGATCGGATCGGAAAGACGCGTCTGGCTTCTTAAAGAGAGCATTTTCTTCACGCGAACCGGTGTCCACTTCGCTGGAAAATGCTCTTGCTGGGGCATGCGCCGCCGCGTAGACGGCAATTGCACAAAAAACAGCAATATAGCGGGTCATGCGCATAATCCCCTCCCGTTTCCGTTTCCCGACTGCGGCTGACGATTTTTCGTCACAAAAATTCTTTGCCGATCGTTTTCAATAAATTTTTCAGTATTTTGTAGCCGTACAGACATTCACCACAGAATAGCAGCCATACCGTCCCGTTCCAGCACGGACCTTAACCCACTCTTTACTCTGTTCGCACAATCTGTGAGCGCAAAGCGGTCGGCGGTATCGCTGCACAGGGGTGAAATGAACTCGATAATTTTGATTGCGGATGACGATCCGGTCCAGCGCCGTCTTCTCGAAGCCATGGTGCGGCGCTTTGGCTATGATGTGGAAGTCGTCGATGGCGGCGAAGCGGCGCTAGCGCGCCTCGAAGCCGGCGATAAGACGCCTGTCTCCATGCTCATCCTCGATCTGGTCATGCCCGATCTCGACGGCATGGGCGTGCTTGGCAGGATGCGCGAACGCCGCATCGGCACGCCGGTCATCGTCCAGACCGCCCACGGCTCCATTGAAGCCGTCATTTCCGCCATGCGCGCCGGCGCCATCGATTTCGTCGTCAAGCCGGTCGGTGCCGAACGGCTGCAGGTGTCGATCAAGAACGCCCTGCGCACCGACGTCCTTGAAGGCGAAATCCGCCGCATGAACCGCAAGGCCAGCGGCACCTTGGGCCTGAAGGACATCGCCACCCAGTCGCCCGAAATGGAGCGCATCATCCGGCTGGGTGAACGCGCCGCCAAATCGACGATCCCGGTGCTCATCGAAGGCGAATCGGGCGTCGGCAAGGAGTTGGTCGCCCGCGCCATTCAGGGCGCCTCCGACCGGCGCGGCAAACCCTTCGTCACCGTGAACTGCGGCGCCCTGCCGGAAAATCTCGTCGAATCGATTCTGTTCGGCCACGAGAAGGGCGCCTTCACCGGCGCCACCGAAAAGCACGCCGGCAAATTTCTCGAAGCCAATGGCGGCACGCTATTTCTGGACGAGGTCGGCGAACTGCCGCTCGAGACCCAGGTCAAGCTTTTGCGCGCCCTGCAGGAGGGTGAGATTGACCCGGTCGGCGGCAAACGCTCGGTCAAGGTCGATATCCGCCTGATCTCGGCGACGAACCAGAATCTGATCGAGCTGGTCAAGCGCGGCGCCTTCCGCGAAGACCTCTATTATCGGCTCAACGTCTTCCCGATCTCGATCCCCGCCCTGCGCACGCGCCGCGTTGACATTCCCGATCTGGCGCGCCGCTTCGCCGCCAGATTCGCCGCCGAGGAAGGCCGCAAATTGCGCGGCCTCTCTGCCGAGGCGCTCGCCATGATCTGCCGCTACGACTGGCCGGGCAACGTCCGCCAGCTCGAGAACGCCATCTTCCGCGCCGTCGTCCTCGTCGAGGGTGACGAGCTGACGGTGGCTGAATTTCCGCAGATCGCGGCGCAGGTCGAAGGCTTCGACGTCCGCATCCCCCCGGCGCCCATGTCCACGCCGCTGCCGCAGGCGCCGCAGAAAGAAATCGTCCGCATCGAAATGCGCGATCCCAATGTGCTGCGCCTGCTCGACGAGAACGGCAATGTCCGCCGCCTCGAAGACATGGAGGCCGAAACCATCCGCTTCGCCCTCGTGCACTATCGCGGCCAGATGTCGGAAATGGCCCGCCGCCTCGGCATCGGCCGCTCGACTCTCTACCGCAAGATGAAGGATCACGGCCTCAACGATCCCGACGAGGGGATGACTGAAGCGGTCGCCTGAACGCGGTTTAAAAAGCGAGACGCGTCGTTCCGATCCAGGTGGATCGCAAAACGCTATGGCAAACCGTGTGAATTCGGCAACGGTGCGTGTGAATGCGCACCGACATGCCGTTGCGATCTTTGCAATTTCACAGTCGTAACTTACTCTTTGCGACAGCACGGCTCCGCGCACTTTTCGCGTCCCCGCCGGCTCGGCGCATACGGGATTCGGCAAGCGAGATCGGACTGTGAGACGGACAATGCGAGTGGCGGATAAAGTCTATTTGCTGAGCGGAACGGCTTGCGCCGCGCTCATCCTGGCCTGCAGCCTCGGCGCTGCTTCCTTGCGCGCGGAAGAGCTGCAACCGACCCCGGAAATCCGGTCGGCGCCGGAAATCACTGTCTCCGTGCCGCTTCCACCCGAAACCGGCCTGAGCGCCGACGCCCTGCCCCCGGCACAGCCCAGCACAACGCCACAGCCCGCTACCGCTGCTGAGGCAACGACGGCTTCGCCTGACACGACGGCGTCCGTCACGTCGCAGCCGGTTGAGAACAATCAGGCGGCCGAAACGCCGCCGGCCGTCCAGGCTCCAACGATTGCCCAATCCGCCGCCGCGCCCGACCCGGCAAAAGAGACTGCGCTGCGCGAGCGCATCCAGGTCGCGACCGCGGCGCTGGTCGAGCCGGAGCCGACGGCGCGGCTGCCGAAAGATCTCGCCAAGGCCCAGCAGGCGCAGCGCAAGGAACGCGAGGCGATCGTCGCTTTCTATACGGGCCGCGATAGCGCCCCCGTCTGGGTCTCGTCCACCGGCCTGACCGAGGCCGGCCGCAGCCTCGTCGCCCGCCTGGCCCGCGCGTC
>JAQGJO010000396.1 GCA_028290595.1 Hyphomicrobiales bacterium
GGAACTGTCGGGCATCTTGATCCATTCGTAATGCACGATCGGATGTTCGACCGGCTCTAGCGGTTCCGGCAATTGCGCGCGGATGATCTCCGGATCGGTCTCGTAGGTGATGACCATGAATTCACGGTCGATGAAGCGATAGGGGCCGGCGGGATAGCTCGGTCCGGCGGCAGGCATCGACGGCAGTTTGTGAATATCTTCTTCACGCATGATGATGGTCCCCCAGTTTAGTGTGCGGTCCAGCCGCCATCGACGGGCAGCAAGGTGCCGGTCATCGACCGCGCTGCGTCGGAACAAAGAAAAACGGCGAGTGCGGCGAGCTCGGAGACTTCGACGAAACGCTTGGTGGGTTGCGCCGCCAGCAGGACATCGCGCACGACTTCGTCCTCAGTAATGCCGCGCGCTTTTGCCTGATCGGGAATCTGTTTCTGCACCAGCGGCGTCAGCACATAGCCGGGGCAGATGGCGTTGACGGTGATGTTATGTTCGGCGACCTCTAACGCGACCGTCTTGGTCAGGCCGGCGATGCCGTGCTTGGCCGCCACATAGGCCGATTTGAACGGCGAGGCGACAATAGCATGAGCCGAGGCGACGTTGATGATGCGGCCCCAGCCCTTGGCTTTCATGCCCGGCACGGCAAGCCTGGTGGCGTGGAAGGCGCTCGACAGGTTGATGGCGATGATCGCATCCCATTTCGCAGGCGGGAATTCCTCGATCGGCGCCACGTGCTGAATGCCGGCGTTGTTGATCAGGATATCGACGCCGCCGAACCGGTCGGCGGCCAAGGCCATCATGGCGGCGATATCGTCCGGCTTGCTCATGTCGGCCGGGCTATAGATCACGCCGACGTCGCACTCGCTGGCGATCCGTGCACGGATTTCCTCGATCTGAGCGAAGTCGCCCATGCCGTTGAGCACGATATTGGCGCCGGCTTGCGCGAGAGCCTCGGCTATGCCAAGGCCAATTCCGCTGGTTGAGCCGGTGATGATCGCCGCTCTCTTCGATAGCATGTCACTCTCCGCTTAGGACGTCTTGTGGCGTGGCCGAAGGACCGGTCCGGCCAGCGTCGAGAACGCCGTCATCGCGGAAGTGCAAGCCCCGTTAGAAATCTATGCGGCGTTGTTCGACACTCGTATGTCGGCATGCCGACAGAGGCATGACAGCGGGCGGCTCGCGAGGATGCTGCAAGTCTTTGACAGGGCGGCGGCGGAAGTCACTGGCCGGCAGTGTCATTATGCCGTCATGCGCGTCCGGTCACCTTCCCAGCTTAAGCGGGGTTCATCGACGACGCTCATTTATAGCGCTCTTGGTGCGAGCGATCATGAAACGCGCCGGACTATAAGGATCGAACGTGACTGCACAGACGAGCGAGCTGGCGCCTGGCGCCGCTGATGGAAATGCCGATGTCGATCTGTCGGCCGCGTCGAAGTCCGGCAACTACGGCATCGTTCCCGGGCTGGTCTGGGCGTTTCATATTCATAACGACGGCTCGGCTGAATCCATGCCGGTCGATCTGCCGCTGGAAAATCGCCACGATGGCTGGTTGTGGGTGCATCTCAATCTGGCCGATACGCGCGCCTGCCAATGGCTGAAAAATCTTGATCTTCCGGTTGCCGCGGTGCGGCTTCTGGGCTCGCACGACAATCACCAGCAATTGCATTCGACCGAAGGCTGCATTTACGGCGTCATCGCCGACCTCAGCCAAAGCCTCGGCGAGGCCGGCGACGAGTTCGCCCATCTGCATTTCGTGGCGACGGAAAGGCTTTTGATCAGCGGGCGCTATCGGGCGCTGGCCGCCGTCAACAAGGTTCGGGAAATCATCCAGCATGAGGAATACCGCCTCCCGTCCGTGGCGGCGCTGATGGAATTGATTGTCGAGAATGTCGCCGACGCCGTCGGACGTCTGGCCGACAAAATCTCCGCCGATCTCGACAAGATCGAAGACGACCTGACGCGCGGATCGGATGATGACACAAGGCTTAATCTGAGCCGCGCCCGGCGCACCAGCGTCACCTTGCACCGGCATCTGGCCGGCCTGCGCACTCTGTTCCATCGCCTGGAACTGGAAGGCACGGAGGGCCTGAAGCCGCAACTGCGGCTGGCTGCCAGCAAACTGGCGCAGCGTCTCGATGCGCTGGACCATGATATTGTCGAAATCCGCGATCGAGCCCGCCTGCTGCAGGAGGAGATCAGCGAGGCGCTGGCAGCCGCGTCCAATCGCGCGGTCAATATTCTCTCCGTCATCACGACGGTGGTGTTGCCGCCAACGCTGGTGACCGGCATCTTCGGCATGAATACGAAGGGCCTGCCTTTCACCGAAGATCCCAATGGATTTCTTTGGGCCGCGGTGCTGATGATCAGTTCGACGGTCGGGGTCTATTTTTTGATGAAGCGCATCGGCGCGCTGAAATTTTAGCGCATTTTCAAGCGAAGTGGACACCGGTTCGCGTGAAGAAAATGCGCTCCTTTGTAAATCAGACGCGTCTTTCCGATCCAGCGGATCGGAAAACGCTATGTTATCGTGCGTTCTTCCTGCGGGCTGACGGGTCTTTCCATGCGTAGAGTGTCGGCCGCGTTTGCTACTCTCGTCCTGGCGATGTCGTCGCCCGCACTCGCGGGCGCCAAGGACGAAACATCCGCCGAATGGATTCCGTTCGTGCCGCCCAGCGTCACCAAATGGCGCGATGATCTTGCCAACAAGGGGTTATCGTTCGGCTGGACCTATATCGGCGACACGATCGGAAATGTCTCCGGCGGCTTCAAGCGCGGCACCATCTATCAGGGCCGGCTCGATATCGGCGTCGATGCCGATCTGGAAAAGCTCACCGGCTGGACCGGCGCGAAGATCCACGCCAACATCTTCCAGATTCACGGCCATGGGCTGACCCATAGCAAT
>JAQGJO010000405.1 GCA_028290595.1 Hyphomicrobiales bacterium
ATGCACCCGACCTTGAGATCGAGAACACGGAATTTGGCTTTCACTATGCCGCGCAACGGCAGGGTCCGCCGCTCGCCGACGGCACGCCGACGTTGAGCACCAGGGTCTCCGCCATTTTCATGCCGACAGGCCGTATCATCCCGCTGGCGCAATATCAGTTTTTTCTGTTTGAAGTGCCGGCCGACGATTACTGGACCAATACGTTCCTGATCTGCCACGGCCCCAAACCGTTCGACCGGGCCAAACAGAAATCAGTGCTCGGCCTCGACAACGAGAAACTGTGGAACGAGCGCGATTGCATCTATCAGGCGACGCCGGACAATCTTTATTGCCAGGACCGCAGCCAGATGGATGTGACGTGGTCGGGCCTCACCGGTCTTGCGCCGGAGGACGCCAGTATCAGCGTCTCGATGGGGCCGATCGTCGATCGCGAAAACGAGACGCTGGTGGCGGCCGACGCGGCGGTGGTGCGGCTGCGCGATCGGGTTCTCGAAAACCTGCGCCGGGTTGAGGCTGGCGAAGAGCCGATGGGGCTTTCGATCGCCGATTATTCCAAAGTGCGCAGCTTTCCCGACACCAATGTGCCGAAGGGCGAACGCTGGCAGGATCTCGTGCCGGATAATCTGGGGTTGGGCGGGAAGAAGCTGGAGCGGGTTTGATTGCGATGACGTCAATCGGGGTGTCATTCCCGCCAAGCGGAGCGCAGAGCGGGAATCCAGGGCAACGCGGTAGACCTTGACTCCTGGATCCCCGCTCACCCGCTGCGCGGGTGTCGGGGATGACAGCCTGATTTTCCATTCAAGCTGTCAGAGCTTCTCAAGCTCCGGCATGATCTCGCTGCGGAACAATTCGAGTGAGCGCAGCGAATCCGGCAGCGACAGCGTGCCGAACTGCATATAGGCGAGCAGGTAATTGATGCCGAGCTCTTCGGTCTGCTGCTTGATCGCGTTCAACACCGTCTGCGGGCTGCCGGCGATCGTGCTGCCTTCGGCGATCATGCCGGCGAGGTCATGCGCGCGGGGCACATTCAACCGCGCCGTGAACTCGTTGACGTTATGCTTGTTGCGCAGCCAGTTCAGCGATTCATGGTGGCTTTCGCAGGCCGGCTTGGCGATGCGCATGGCTTCCGCGTCAGTGTCGGCGACAACAATGTTGCGCAGGATGCCGATGGCGGCGCCGCCTTCGAACTCCGGCTTTGATTGTGCAGGACCGCCGCGCTTCGCGAGTGCTGCGCGATAGGCATCGATATTGGCCTTGGCGAAGGCAGTCGGGCCGTTGGCGGTGAAGTGCATGCCTTCCTCGCCGGCGAAAGTGGAGCCGGTTGCGTTCGACGAGCCATACCAGAAGGCCGGCGTCGGCTGCTGCAGCGGCCGGATCGACATCGGCACATTGGTGTAGGTGTAATGATCGCCCTTGTAGTTGAGCGTTTCCGACGTCAGGCCCTCGAGGATGCACCGATAGGCGTCGGTGAAGATTTCGCGCGTTTTGTCGTGCTGGATATTGTTGAAGCCCATTTCGAACGGCGACACGCCGCGGCCGATGCCGACTTCCATGCGGCCCCGGCTCAGGTGATCGAGCATGCAGATTTCTTCGATCATGCGCAGAGGCGTGTAGAGCGGCAGCAGGTAGCACAACGGCCCGAGCTTCATGCGCTTGGTCGCCCGCGCGACGATGCCGAGATAGACGCTCGGCGAGGGCACCATGCAGATCGGTGCGCAATGATGTTCGGCCAGATGCAGGCAGTAGAAACCGGCCTCGTCGGCGGCGGCGTGGAATTCGATGCGTTCGTCGTAAAGGGTCGACAGCGGCTTGTCGCCGACGCCGACGTGATCAAAGAGGCCGACTTTCATAATGCTTGATTTCCGGATGCGAGAGAGAGGGAAGGGATCAGAGGTTGCGCAGTTTCGGCATGACGTCGCTGGCGAACATTTGCAGAGACGACAGCGCCTGCGGCAATTGCATGTCGCCGAACATCATGTATCCGAGCAGATAATTAAAATCCAGATCGCGCGACTGTCCGGCGATCCTGTCGAGCACGGTTGCCGGCGAGCCTGCGATCATGACACCGTCTTCGACGAGGTCGTCATAGGTGACATTGCCCGGGACGCGCAAGCGGTCGACATAATCCTTGTGTCCGTGTTTCTGCCACAGCCAGTGCAGGGAGCCCATGTGGTGAAAAACGGCGGGTTCGGCGATACGCCGCGCGGCCTCATCCGTTTCGGCGACGACCACATAGCGCAGGGCGCCGACGGCGGTGCCGCCGGAAAACTCCGCCTTGGGCTGCAGCGGCCCACCGCGCCTGGCCAACGCTTCGCGGAAGGCGGCGATATTGGTTTTTGCCAATGAGGACGGCCCGTTGGCGGTGAAATGCATGCCCTGTTCGCCGGCGAAGGTGGAACCTGTCGTGTTCGACGAGCCGTACCAGAATGGTGGGTGTGGCTGCTGCAAAGGCCGCAGCGGCATCGGAACATCCTTGTAGCTGAAATGCTTGCCCTCATAGCTGAACGTGTCATGCGTCAGCGCCTGTTCGAGGCAGAAATAGGCGTCGGTGAAAATCTCGCGCGCGTCCTCGTGAGCTATTTTGTGATAGGCGAGTTCGTAAGGTGAGATACCTCGCCCCACGCCGACCTCGAGCCGGCCC
>JAQGJO010000432.1 GCA_028290595.1 Hyphomicrobiales bacterium
GAACACATCGACGGGTTCCAGACAGTTGCTGAGCGCAGGAGTTGCCAAAGCCGAACCTTGTATCAGGTACGGCTGCTCTTACCCTGTGACCGGCCGGAAGGAAAGTACCACTCGCGGTCCTGGGCCACCGGAGAAGGTTAACGCCAGGGCGCCTCTATGGGGATCAGGCTTGCGGCGGCCGTTCACCCGGCGTGATGGCGCGGATCACGTCGCCGAACGAGGCTGGGTTGATCTGCGAATTGCCGACCAGCGTTTCCAGCTTGCGCGCGGCGAGACTGCGAGCGTCGTCAAAGCCGCGCAGATAGTCGGGATTGTTCAGCGCGACGATGTCCGGATCGACATTGACCGTGCTGTCGACGATCCAAAGCGGGCGTTGTTTCACCTGGCGATGGATGCGGCCGATATAGACTCCGTTGACGCCATTCGACATCAACAGCACGCCGCTCAGGAACAGAATGGTCGCCATGATCGACGGCCAGCCGGGGTTGTGCATGTCCCAGACTTCCTTGGTGATGACGATGCCGACGAGATAGATGAAAGCAAGAATCGAAATCAGCGTGCCAAAGATCATCGAGACATAAAGCGGATAAGAGCTGAACGACGTGACGCCGGAAATGAAGGCGCGCACCGGGCCGCGTCCCCAGATCGACATATTAGTGCGGCCGCCTGCGCGCGCCTCGCGATGATAGAAAATCTGCGTCTGGCGAAAGCCGACCCAGCGCACCAGCCCGCGCAAGAACGGATCGTATTCCTTTAGTCGAAGCAATTCGATTATCACGCGGCGCGACAGCAGTTTGTAGTCGCCGGTGTCCATCGGTATGTCGGTGTCGGAAATGTAATTGATAATGTAGTAGGCCAACCGGGTTATTTGCATCTTGATCTTGGATTCGCCGGCGCGGCTAAGCCGCGTGGTATTGACCACGTCGGCGCCTTTGCGCCATTCCTCGATCATCTTTGCAATGAGTTCCGGCGGATCCTGAAGATCGGAGTCGAGGCAGATTGCGGCCGCGCCCCTTGCATGGGCGAGACCCGCCAACACGCAGGCGGAAGGGCCGCAGCGACGGCTGGTGTTGATGATCTTGATCCGTTCATCCTTTGCCGCCAGAGCGGTCAGAAGGCTCAACGAGCGATCCGTGGAGCAGTCGTTGATGAAGAGCATTTCGTAATCGAGATCGGTGTCGAGGAACACCGCGGCGATCCGGCGCGATAATTCCGGAATATTCGCTTCTTCGTTACGAAAGGAAAGAATGATCGATATCAAGTCCATCTGCCGCCTACTTTGCCGAAATCCGACGCTGTTATTGCGCTCCGCCGCATACCCGGCGCCGATCCTATCATGGCCAGGCCAAATGGCCTCACCTAAGATATTCTAGTGGTTGAATCCGCTTGGAAAACCCATGCTCTGGCCGAGCAGGCGATAGGTCCCGGCGATGAGTTTGCCGCGCGGCAGCAGGGTCAGGCGATCGCCCTCGACCTTGACCAGGCCGCCACGCGACATTTCCGCGTAGCGTAACTCGTAGATCTGCTCGCGGGTGTGGAGCGCTTCGATCTGCGCTTTGGTCATCGAGTTGCTTTGTTCGTTGAGAAGATTGACCAGCAGGCGCACGGAGAACGAGCGTTCGATCGAGACCGGGAAGATCATCAGGTAAATGCCGGTCCAGCCGAAGAAGGCCAGCGCGCTCAGAATCGAGACCAGCCAGCGCTCGTGCTTTTCGGAAATCAGCCGAGACAGCAGCTTCGGCGCGACCACGGCCGCCATTACGCCGATGACGCCGCTGACCACGAACAGGTTGATGCCCATCGTGGTGAAGATGCCGAGGCGATAGATGATCGTCTGCGCGATGAAGAAAACGATAAACGTCGCAAGCATGCAAAGGGCGGCGCCTAACAGGGCGCGCGTCAGCCGCGAAAACATTGCAATCACTCCGGTTGATTGTGGCCGTTACGGCGCGCATTTCAGGACCTGGAGGGCGGGTCTCGCACGCTCCAGCAGTTTGGCCCAGTCTTTTTCCATCTGTTCGGCTTCGGCGGGCTCCATGCGGTCGAAGCGACCATTCACCTTGGCAGGAAACTGCACCATCCAGAAGGCAGGGTCTTTCAACTGTGCCGGCACCATCGCGCTGACCTGATGGCGAACCGCAGCGCCGATGTTCGGCAGCAGCAGCACCACGACCACGATCACGGCGGCGGCCGCGATGGCAGTCTTGGTAAAGAACAGCGATAATTCCTGCCAGAGCACCGGCTTGCGCACGGGAGCAAACAGGCCCGGTCCGGCGGCCGGCAGGCCGTAGGCCTTTCTGCGCTGTTCGAAGGCGGCGTAATTGACCTGAAACTCGCGGTATGCTTCTTCGACAGAGGCGCCTTCGCCGCTGATATTGGCGCTCGCCAGATAGACGCAAATCGTGGCGCCGCCGTCGATGATGACGGGATGAACCGCCGCTCCGCGCAAGCCGTCGTTCGGCGCCCGATCGTTCATCATGTGTCTTTTCTCCAGCTCTTGACTAACGCCTGGTCCACACCGAGACCGATCCGACGACTGTTTCATGGTATCGATCGCTCAGGCTCTGGCGCAAACGAATGGCATCCGCGACCGGAATAGCGAACACGACGTGTCCGTACTCCTTCGTCATGGCGTCCCAATCGCCTGCAAGGATCCGTCGGAGATCGTTTGCGAGCAGGTCGGCGTGCGATTGAATCGCGCGCGCTACATAGAACAAATTAGAGCGTATGCCCATGTGATAGGCGAGGGTGAAGCCGGTCGTCGTCCATGTGGTGTCCACGGCTATCACCGACGGTGCCACGAGGACCGCGTCACGCCCGGCCGCAAGTTGGTGCAGCTTTGTTATTTCCTGTTGCGTGAAAATGCCACCCAGCGGATGGAGCGGTTGCGCTTTCAGCGGACGCAGCAGCGGAGCCACTTCGACGAGGTGCATCAGCGCAATCAGTCCAATTGCAGCGCCCCAAAGCACGCGGCGCGGCGAACCGTTGGCGGTCATGTTTTGCTGCCAAACGGACAGCCAGCGCACGGCTTGCAGGATCAGGAATAATGTCAGGAGCGCAGCCAGCCGGCCCGGCGCCCTGAAGTTATACAGCGACGGCACACGGTCGGCGATCCATGCCGCGGGCATGCCGGCGAATTTCGGGAAGGCCAGACCGAGGATGTGCAACTCGTAACCGAGACTGAACAGAAAAACGCAGAAGGCGGCGATGAAAATCTTCGTCCATGGCGAATAGAGCGCGATAGTCATGGGATGGGGCAGAGTGCTGACGCGCGAGCGCGTCACGAAGGAAACGATGGCCACGACGCCGATGACGATCCATACCAGCAGCATTGGTGTGCCGATATAGCCGATGCCTTCATACTGACCCGGACCGAGAATGTCGGATGTGATGGGAAAACCCAGACGGTTCGGCAGCGAAGGCTCAACAGCGAAGGCAAAAAGTTTGTTTCCCACCGGGATGAACGGCGCGAGCAGATCGGCGACATGATACCGGCCTCCCATGCCGAAATCGTAGCTGGTGAAAACGTTTGAGACCGGCGGCAGCGGATACATGCCGATCAGATAGAGCGCGACCAGGCTCGCCGCTGTGCCGCCGGCGCAGTAGAAGCAGAGGCGTGCGAGTCGGTTCCACGCTGCCGGTAGCTCGCTGAAGAAGGCCTCGAAGGCTTCGCGGATTGCAAGGATTGCGGTGCCCAGCAGAAGCCCCCAGAGCGTGTAGTTGTCAGTGAGGGCCGCCGCCGGAAACAGCGAGAGAATGAGCAGGTCCTGTCCCGGCCGCCAGTGCTCACGCCGCAGCGTCAGCAGCATGCCGTACATCCAGCCGGTGAAGAGCGGAAAGGAGACCACGCAGAACGCTTGTAGCGAGGCGCTGCGAATGAGGATCAGCAGCGAGGTGGCGGTCAACAACGCGCCGAGCGCGCGCCAGGCGAGGCTGCGCACGTCGAGCTGAATCAGGATGAGCTGCGAGAAGTAGGCCGTGAGGAAACAGAAGAGCAGCTCGATCAGGACGACGTAGTCGAAGTCCTTGAAGTAAGGGATGACAGCACCGGCTGCCTTGAAGAATACCGCGAACAGCGGCAGGGCGCCGACGTTTCCGACATTGGCGTCCTCGAACGGGAACGTCAGCCGTTTGATCACGCCCAGAGGAAACGAGAACGGTTCCTGGACGTAAAGCAGATAGCTGGTCAGTGTTGTAATGGTCTCGTAGTTGTACAGCCGGGTGTACCCGGAAAACGGCAGGCAATTCAGGAAGCGGATCGAATAGATCGCGGTAATGGCCAGCGCGATTGCCGCGGGGCAAGTGATCAGGGCAAGCAGAGCCGGATGCCGGGGACGGGCAGCGCGGAGCATGCCGTGATCGTCGGCCGCGTGAATGGTCATGTGATGCCTGCAGTCTGTAGCACTTCTTAGGTCGAAAGATTTCTCGGCTCGCTGTGACGCCTCGAACAGCAGTGTTCCGCGTCACGCCAGCTTGGAAATTTCCGGTGAATATAGACGTCGGCGGCCAGAGCTCATACGGGTTGCATTTATCCCTCTGCTGGTCAACCGCTCGGACTAATGTCTTTTGCAATATGCTAATCAAGTCAAATAGTTATATATGTTCATGATTTGAACATCGGGCTTGACGTTCATGCTGTGAACGCGGTAGCTGTTGCTTGGTTTGCGGGACCGATCCGCCAGACGAACGGGTGACGCCAGCGTCACCCGAAGTGCGGTAGCGTGGCAATTGCCTTGTTCCGCCCAGACGCCAGCGATCTAACGAAGCGTCCTGCGAGCGGCAGCATCGCGCAACCCCTTCTGGAAGGCCGGGCGCACGATCTTGGCATCGTGGTTGGCGGTCGCGTTGCGGGCGGCAACCGACAGCGTCTGGCGCAACGCCGTGTCCTCGACGATGCGCCGCATGCCGGCCTTGAGCGCGGGCATCGAACGCTCGGCAACGACATGGCCCCAGCCGGCGTCGCGGGCATATTGCACCTGCGCCGTGTCGGCAGAGCCGTAAACGAGGCATGGTGTTCCTGAAACGAGATAGGACGGCACCTTGGTCGGCATCGAATAGCGCATCAGCGTTACGCTGTGCGCGTCGAAATTCACCGGCAGCAGCAGGGCGTCTGCGCCTGCAAGAATCTGAAAAAATCGTTGCTCGTCGAATTGTGACGGCACGAGATCGATGTTCGGATGGTCCGCGAACAGATGACCAAACCGCGTGAGGTTGCGCTGCTGGCTGACGATCCGCAGCGTCGCGGCGAAACCTTCATTATTCAGCTCGACGATGGCCCTGGTGCAATCGATCAGGGACTGAAGCTGTGCGTCGGCAAAAATCGAACCGATATAGAGGAATTCATAAGGCCGGGCGGTGGCGAGGTCGGTCTTGCCGCTTTTCGACCAGTGCTCGACATCGAGCGTGAATTGCAGGGCTGGAAAGGCGCGGCCATAACGGCTTGCATAGGCGTGCTGCATGGCAGGCGTGATGGCCAGGCAGGCTTCGGCGACATTGAAGAAATGGCGCAGCCATCGATTCATGCGAAAGCGCTCAAGCGGAGCAAACAGGCCCTTGCGATGCGCACTCATCGACCAGTCGTCCATGATGTGGACGACCAGCGGCAGGTCGAACGTGGCGCGGATTTGTTCGATCAGCGCCATCATGCCGTTGCTGCCGAGGATCGTGTAAATGACCTCCGGCTTGAAGTCGGCGATCCAGCGATGCAGCTCGGGTGTGAGGCTCGCTCGTTCGGGGACGCTGTCTTGCAACACGCGGTGCCGGACGCGCTCGAGCAGCGAGGCTTTCGGCGAGGTGGTGGGGTCAGGAATCGTGGCCGTGCCTGCGGCCGGCGGTCGCCGGCGGCGGCGGCGGCGGCGGCGGCGCAGCCAGCCGAACGGTTCGATGAAGTCGAGCTCCTTGGTGCCGAGCCGGTAGTAAGCGGTGCAGACATCGTCGGTTGTCGGATCGCTATCATTGTGAATGGTGGCCAGATGTGCCTTCGGCCAGCCGGTGAACAGGGAGCCGAACGTCGCCCCGCCGCCGCTATAGGGATTGAATGCGACGGGCGTCACAAAGAGAACGCGCGGGAAAGACTGCATGGCCGCTACGGATATCGTCAATTCGACAAGATGGCAAACGCATGCCGCGCGACCGTGTGGCCTGGACTGACGAAACCTCAGGCGATTCGAGACACATGATGAAGCAGGTGATTCTGACCCGCGCTGGGATCGAGGTGCACGACGTGCCGGCGCCACAGGTCGAGCCTGGAGCGGTGCTCGTGAAGGTCGTGCGCTCGTGCGTATCGACGGGCACCGAGCTTAGCGGTGTCAAGTCGAGCAACCTTCCGCTATGGAAGCGCGCGCTGCAACGGCCGGATCAGGTGCGCCAGTTGATCAAGATGGTGCGCACGCAGGGACTGGCGCGCACCCGCGACGCCGTGCGGTCGCATGTCAATCTTGCGACGCCAATGGGTTATTCGCTGTCCGGCACGGTAGTCGCCGTCGGGGCTGGGGTGGACGATTTGTTCGTTGGCGATCGCGTCGGCTGTGCGGGCGGACAGGCTGCCTTCCATGCCGAATATGTCTGCGTGGCGCGCAATCTCGTCGTGCCTGTGCCCGAGGAGGTGGGAGACGACGCGGCTTCGACCGTAACGCTCGGCGCTATCGCATTGCAGGGCGTGCGCCGCGCCGAACCGACGCTCGGTGAGACCGTCGTCATCGTCGGGCTCGGTGTTCTCGGCCAGTTGACATCGCGTATTCTCAAGGCATCCGGCGTTCAGACCATTGGCGTTGATCTCAGAGCCGAACGGATCGCCCAAGCCCGCCAGCATGGTCTCGACCTTGCGCTGTTGCCGGATGGCGATGCGCCGGAGCAGCAGGTGGCGCGGCTGACCGGCGGTGTCGGCGCCGATGCTGTGATTGTCACCGCGGCCTCGGCCTCTTCAGACCTTCTGAACGCCGCTCTGCGCATGTGCCGCCGCAAGGGCAGGGTGGTGCTGGTCGGCGATGTGCCGATCAACATCGACCGCGCCGACATCTACGCCAAGGAGATCGACTTCCGCATTTCGACATCCTATGGGCCCGGCCGGTACGACCGTAATTACGAGGAGCGCGGGCTCGATTATCCGGTTGGCTATGTGCGCTGGACCGAGAACCGCAACATGCAGGCCTATCTCGGCCTCATTGCCAGTGGTGCGGTGAAGATCGACGATCTCACGGCGGCGCGCTATCCGATAGCGGAGGCGGCCGCCGCCTATGCCGCCCTGCAGGCCGAGCCGCAGCCGCTCAACGTTATTCTGACATATCCTGACGCCGCCGAGCCGATGCGGCGGGTGGCCAATCCTGCGCTGCGCGCCAGCCATGCGGGTGCGGTGCGTCTGGCGCTGATCGGTGCCGGCGGCTTTGCCAAGAGCACCCTGCTGCCGATCATTCGTGAAGAGCGCGAGCGTTTTGCGCTCGCCTGCGTGTGCGCCCGGCAGGGCCATACGGCGACGGCTGTCGCGCGGGAGCACGGTGCGGGCTATGCGACCACCGACTTCGCCGCGGTGCTGGCCGATCCCGATATCGACGCCGTGATGATTGCGACGCGCCATGACAAGCATGCCGAGATGGCTCTGGCCGCGCTCCGCGCCGGCAAACATGTGTTTGTCGAGAAGCCGCTGTGCCTGAATGTGGCCGAGCTTGCATCGATCAGCGAATTCTATGCCGGCGGCGAGGCGGGAAAGCCGCTGCTGATGACCGGATTCAATCGCCGCTTCTCACCTGCCGCGCATTCCATCGCGCAGGCCATTGCATCGCGGACCAACCCGCTGATGATGAACTATCGCGCCAATGCCGGTTATTTTCCGGCCGATACCTGGGTGCACGGCCCGGAGGGCGGCGGCCGCAACATCGGCGAGGCCTGTCATTTCTACGATCTGTTCGTGATACTGGCCGCGGCCAAGGCGCAGTCGATACAGGCTGCTGCAATCAGGCCGCAGACGGCCTATTATTCGAAGCGCGACAATTTCGTCGCCGTGATCAGTTTTGCCGACGGCTCGGTGGCCAATCTCACTTACACTGCGCTCGGCTCACCGCAGTTTCCGAAAGAGCAATTCGACGTCTTCGTCGATGGCAATGTCTACAGCATCGACGATTTCAAATCGGTGTCCGGCAAGGGCGCGAGCGCAACCAGGCTTCGGGCGGTCGCCGGCGGCAAGGGCCACCGCGAGGAACTCGTTGCGTTTGCCGATGCGATCAAGAACGGAGGCGCCTGGCCGATACCGCTGTGGCAGCAGCTGGAGGCGATGCGCATCGCCTTCGCGGTCGAAGAGGCGATCGCGGGCTCCGCGGATGCCGCGACGCCCTGAAGAGGCTCAGGCCGGCGTCATCCGGAAGCAGCCATTGATGCCGGCGACAGCACCCTTGTGCATCGGGAATTGGCGTCCGTCGAAGGTGAGATTGAGCAGGAATTCGCGCGCTTCGGAATCCAGCAGTTCGGACTTCAGTGCCTCGGCGCGCCGCTCCATCCACTGTAACTCGTTCAGCGACATCCCCGCGCCGACGAATTCGCAGTTGAAACCGGCGCGCGCGGCCATCGCCTTGAACTGGTCCGGGGTATAGCAATCGACGATCGGGCATTCTTCGCCGTCGGTCGTCACCTTGAAGATTTCTCGCTTCGACAGCGATGAGCGCCACGAGAACATCTTCTTGTAAATATAGCTGCAATACAGATGCATCCAGATCGAATCGTAGTTGTAGACCATGATCTGGCTGTAGCCATCTGGCTTGATGATGCGGCGGAATTCCCGCAGCGTCGCTTCGACGTCGGGCAGCACCATCAGCACTCCGGCGCAATGCACGATGTCGATGCTCTGGTCCGGAAAGGGCAGAGCGCCCATCGGGTTGCTCAGATGAACCAGTTCCACATTGGCGGCTTTATGCAACGCCAGGCGCTTGCGTGCTTCCGCCAGCGAGCTCGTCGAGACGTCGATGCCGATGAGCCGCTTCGGCCTGGAATGAATGCTGAACCCCACCAGATCGTTGCCGGGGCCGCAGCCATAGTCGAGCACGACCTTGCCGTCCGCTTGGTTGACCGGAACAAGTTCGATATAGCCGGGATACTGTGCATTGCGCCAATCGAAGAAATTGCGTGATTCCTCGGCGCTGGCGAACTGGCGGTGTTCGGTGACATTGTGACGCGTCCAATATTCGACGGAGCTCAGCTTGTGCAGCCGCAGGTTCAGAATCTTGCGAATGAGGTAGCGCACGCGGCCCGGCAGAATGGGCCGCAACAGATCCTTCGCAGTGTCGATAAGGCTCATCGCATCCGTCCTTGACGTTTGGCGCCCATATATAGAGAACCGAATTGACTGTCACTCCAAAACGAGCCAGAGGCGCCGCCAGCGTGAGGGTTTATGGCTTCCGCCATACGCGTTCAAATCGCTTGCTGGCGCCCTCATGGCGAAGCGAAGCGGTGCACGCTCACATGGGCTCTCAATCTTCGGAAACCGCCGGTCCATGCTGAGTCCCGCCGCAGGTGAGTTTACCAATGTATCCTGGCCTGGCCGCCCGTCGCTGCCCGCGGAGGATATTTTCGGCAATGCCAAGAAGATCCGCTTCATTCTGCCGCTGCTGACGCGGCTGCGGGAGAAGCTGGGCCGGGAACTGTCGATCCTCGACTTCGGCTGCGGAAATGCGCTGGGCGTCGGGCAGTATCTGATCGGCGAGGGCATCGACTATCTGGGCGTGGATTTCCACGAGCCTTCATTGTCTTTCGCGCGCCAGAATTTCGGCGGTGCAAAAGCCGAGTTTCGCGAGGATGTGCCGAATGACCGCGTATTCGACGTCATCATCTATGCTGACGTGATAGAACATGTTCACGATCCGCTGGGATTGGTGAAAGCCTATGCACATCAACTCGCCGCGGACGGGATCATGATCTGGTCGATCCCGAACGGCTACGGGCCTTGCGAACTCGAGAAGAAGATCGACAAGCGTCTGCGGCTTTATCAGGGGCTGCGCACCGTCAAACACGCCATGCTGCGCCTCACCGGGCGTTCGGCGACCACGCCGGCCTTTCCCCCCTACAACAACGACTCCGGCCACGTTCAGTTTTTCACACTCGGCGCGTTGCGCCGGTTGGCCGCCGCGACGGGTTTCAAAATCGTGCAGATCGCGCATGGCGGCTTCGTCGGCGCCGATCTCACCGGCAACACGATCTTTACCAGTCGCCGTTTCATCGAATGGAACATTCGCGTCGCCGACCGGCTGCCGTCCTGGATGGTGTCGAACTGGTACCTCGTTCTGGTCAAGGGCTAACGTGACGCAAGCGCTCCGACAACTCGATAGTCATTTCGCCTTCGGCGAAAATTGGAAGGCGTTCGTCGAAACGCTGTCAGAAGAAAGCATCGCGGAAGCGGTACGAAGCCTTGCCAGGCTGCTTCCGACAGAGGAGTTGCGCGGCCGGAATTTCCTCGATATCGGCTGCGGCTCCGGCCTGTCGATGCTTGCTGCCCTGCGACTCGGAGCGCGCTCGGTTACTGGCATCGATATCGATCCCAATTCCGCCGAGGCGGCGCGCATGCTTCTGTCGCGCCATGCCGCGCCTGATGTCTGGCGTGTCGACGTGGCGAGCGTGTTCGATTATGCGCCGGGTCCCGGCGCGACCTATGACGTCGTCCATAGTTGGGGCGTACTGCATCACACCGGTGATATGTGGCCCGCAGTGCGCAAGGCGGCGGCGCTGGTCGCGCCGCACGGCCATCTGGCGCTCGCGCTGTACCGCAAGACGCCTCTGTGCGGCTTTTGGCGAATTGAGAAGAAAATTTATAGCCGTTCGCCGAAGCCGGTTCAGGCCGCCATCGCAGCGGTTTATCGTGGCGTGTACAAGCTCGCACTGATGGCCACCGGCCGCAGGCCGGCACACTATATTAGCGGCTACAAATCCGCCCGAGGCATGAGTTGGACGCACGACGTGCATGATTGGCTCGGCGGCTATCCTTACGAGTCGGTAACACCGCAGGAAGTCAACACGGCGCTCGCCGAAATTGGTTTCGACCAGGTCCGCGCCTTTGAGAGGCCCGCAGCGATCCACGGCCTGTTCGGATCGCATTGCGACGAGTTTGTCGCCGTGCGGCGAACATGAGCCTGGCGCGGTTCTGACCTCGCATGGATTTCCAGGGCTATCTGAGGCTCATCCGGCGCCTGCCGCCGCGCTTGGTGCTGACCAAGGCGGCCGGGCTGACCCGGCGCAAGGCGAGGGCCTGGGGCCAGCTTGCGGCGGATGTTGCGACAGGCAGCCATGGTGGACGGCCCTGTGCGTTCAATCCCGCGGCACGGATCGCCATCGCGGGGGACGACATACCGCCTGATCTGGAACAGGCGCTGCGGGGTCTCGGGGACGCCTATCTCGGCCACCGGTTCGATCTGCTCGGCTCAGGCTGGGTGCGGCCGGTGTACGGGTTCGCCGCGCCCGGCTTCCTCGGCCATCGGTATGCGCCGAGCGGCCTGCGACCGCCGGGCAGGGACGGCGACACGCTCGGCCTTGTCGTCAACCGGTCGAATGTGGCGCGTGCGAGTGAGATATGGCGGCTGATTTCGAATGCAGACTATACGCCGATCGACTGGCAAGTAGATGTTCGCTCCGGATATCGCTGGTCGGCTCGGAGACCGAGCCTCACGCTTTCCATTCCGCTCGATCGCGGCGCCGATATCAAGCTGCCCTGGGAACTTGGTCGACTCCAACATTTGCCGCAGCTTGCGCTGTGCGCGATCCTGGCCGATGCGAGGCGTTCCGGCTTCGAGGCATCCACGCGTTATGTCAGCGAAATTTCCGATCAACTGGCCGATTTCATCGCGACCAACCCGCCGCGCTTCGGCGTCAACTGGGTCGGCGTCATGGATGTTGCGATCCGCGCGGCCAACATCGCCCTTACACTGGCGCTGCTCGCCGGGGCGGGCCACGCTTTACCGCCGGCGATGGCGAGGGTCGTCGCGCAATCGCTGGACGACCATGCCGATTATGTGATCACCCATCTCGAATATTCGGAAACCGGCCGCAGCAATCATTATCTGGCTGACCTTGGCGGGTTGATCTGGGCGAACTGGATGCTGGACGGCCCGCAGGCCGTGACGCGGTTGAAGTTCGCCACCGCGGCGATGATTGC
>JAQGJO010000478.1 GCA_028290595.1 Hyphomicrobiales bacterium
TGAAGCCTTTCAGCGTGTCGGGATTTGCCGCCGCCCATTTGCGGCTGGCGGCGAACCCGCCGCCCTGGTAGGCGCTGAACAGATTGGTCGACGTATCCAGAATGTTGAAACCCTGGTAGCGGGCGATCCTGGTGAACGGCTCGATGGTCAACGTGCCCGCATGGGTGCCGGCCTTCACCGCTTCCCAGCGTGCCGGCGTCGCCCCGACCGTCGCCATTTCATAATCGGCCTTGGTCAGCCCGTTCTTCGCCAGCATTTCATAGAGCACGAAGGCAAAGCCGGTCGACAGCGCATCGAGCGCCAGCGTCTTGCCTTTCAGATCGGCGTAGGTCTTGACGTCGGGCGACGTGATGAAGGCGAGCTCGACCTGGGTGGCGCCCATGAAGGCGAAGAAATCGGTGTCCTTCAGCGCCACGGCGCCCTGGCCTTCCTGATAGGCCACCACATTGTCAAAGGCGGTGCCGGCGAGATGGAATTTTCCGGCCGCCAGATTTTCCGCCTGATAGGCCGAATTCGGCGTCGTCGACAGGTTGATGTCGACGTCGTTTGCGGCGAACCAGCCTTTATCGCGCGCCGCGAAAATCGGCAGGTTCGGTGCGCCGGGAAAGCAGATGAGTTCGATGGTCGGACGTGCGCTCACGTAAATTGCTCCTCGGCTTCAGGCTGTTTTGCGTTTGGCTTCGTTGATGATGCGCCAGATGCGGTAAGGCGTCGTCGGCATCTGGATGTCGCGCACGCCATAGTCCTTCAGCGCGTCGACCAGCGCGTTGACGATGACCGCTAGCGCCGGCGTCGTACCGCCTTCGCCGCCGGCCTTGATGCCCAGCGGATTGGTCGGCGACAGGACCTGCGCAATTTCCGTGCGGAACGACGGCATGTTGTCGGCGCGCGGCATGCCATAGTCCATGAACGAACCGGCGAGCGGCTGGCCCGAGACCGGATCGATCTCGAACAATTCCCACATCGCCTGTCCGACGCCCTGGGCGATGCCGCCATGTGTCTGGCCGTGGACGATGAGCGGATTGATGCAGCGGCCGACATCGTCGACGGCCGAATAGCGGGTGATCTCGATCCAGCCGGTTTCCGGATCGACTTCAAGTTCGCAACTCGCGCAGCCGTTGGGAAACACCGGTTCGTGCATCTCGTTGTCTGTAACGACCGCCAGGCCTTCTTTCAGATTGACCGGCAGCTTGTGCCGCGCCGCCTCGCGCGCCAGTTCGAGAAAGTCGAGCGATTGGTTGGTGCCCGGCGATCCGAAGCGGCCGTCCTCGAAGGCAACCGAGGCCTCCGGCACATCGTAAATATGTGCGAACACCGCTTTGGCCTTGCCGATGAGTTCGCCCGAGGCTTTCGCCATCACCGTGCCGGCATGGCGCATCGAGCGTCCCGAATGGGTGCCGCCGCCGATCCGCACCACCTTGGTGTCGCCCATGACGATATCGACAAGATCGACGTTCACATGCAGCAGTTCGGCAATCACCTGCGCGAAGCTGGTTTCATGGCCCTGGCCGCTCGGCTGCGTGCCGATGATGACGCGCACGCGGCCTTCCGGCAGAACCGTGACTTCGGCGCGTTCCTTCGGCGTGCCGATGGACGATTCGACATAGTGCGACAGGCCTTGCCCGAGCAGCTTGCCGCGTTTCGCCGCTTCGCGCTTGCGCTTGGTGAAGCCCTTCCAGTCGGAAATCTCCAGCGACAGATCAAGCTGCGCCTCGTATTCGCCGCTGTCGTAAGTGGCGCCGACGGCATTGGTGTAGGGCATGGCTTTCGGCCGCACCAAATTCTTGCGGCGCAGCGCAATGCGGTCGATGTACAATTCCTTCGCGGCGGTGTCGATTAGCCGCTCGATAGCGAAGTTGACTTCCGGACGGCCGGAGCTGCGATAGGCCTGCGTCGGCATCGTATTCGTGAAGACGGCGCGGGCGCGCAAGGTTGCTGTCGGAATATCATAAGAGCCGGTGATCAGTCCCGAGCCCTTGCCGAGTGGCGACAGCGAGACGCAGCGCGCGCCGACATTGCTGATGTTGTCGCTGCGCAGCGCCAGGAACTTGCCGTCCTTACGCAAGGCCAGTTCGATCTTGGTGGCAAGATCGCGGCCTTGATAGTCGGTGAGAAAACATTCGCTGCGCGTCGCCGTATATTTCACCGGCCGGCCGATCTTGTGCGACGCCCATAGCACCAGACCGTATTCGACATAGACTCGGTTCTTAGCGCCGAAGTTGCCGCCGACATCGTATGTCATCACCCGCAGCTTTTCCGGCTCGATGCCGAGCACCGTCGCCAACTCGTGCTTCTGGCGCACCGCGCCGCCGCCGCCGACAACGACTTCCCAAAGGCCGGTCTTCTTGTCGTAGCTTCCAAGCGCCGCGCGCGGCTCCATGGTGACGGCGGTCACACGCGGAATATGAAACTCCATCGTCACGATATGATCGGCGCCGGCAAAGGCGCGATCTGTTGCCGCCTTGTCGCCGAACGTCGTATCGACGAGAACATTGTTCGCCGTTTCATCCCAGAGCTGAGCCGCGCCATCGACGATGGCGTCGCGCTGATCGAGCACGAAGGGCAGTTCCTCTAAATCGACCACCACGGCTGCCGCAGCGTCCTGCGCCTGCGCATCGGTCTCCGCCACAACCATGGCGATGGCTTCACCCACATGGCGCGCCTTGTCGGCCGGCAGCAGCAGATGCGGGCCGATGAAGATCGGCGTGCCGCCGGGACCGGCCAGCTTCATATCGTATTTGGTCTTCGGGATCGGGTCGTGCGGGATCGGCTTCAGTCCGTCCGCAAGCACATCCTTGCCGGTGAAGACCCCGAGCACGCCGGGCATCGCGAGTGCCGCGCTCGTGTCGATCGAGCGGATGCGTGCATGCGGATAAGGCGAGCGTATGATGGCTGCAATCGTCTGGCCGGGCAGGCTGAAGTCGTCTGTGAAGCGGCCGTTGCCGGTGATGAGACGCTGGTCTTCCTTGCGTTGCAGAGGTTGGCCGATGACGCTGAAATCAGCTTTCGCAAATGTATCCATTTCGATCCCTGTGGCCCATTGCTGGAGGTGGGTTGGCCGCCTCTTGCAGGCCTAATCGCGTTGGTTGCTTCGCTACAGGAAGGCCTATAAGAACGCAACCGATCAAAGTTGGTAGTTTAGTTAGTCAATCTAATGGTTGGCATTAGTCAATCTAATGGATGGAGAAACGGGCGCATGAAACAGAACAGAACCGCCGAGGCGCCCTCGGATTTTCAGGAGCATTTGCGCGCACTTGAAGAGCGCGGCTTGCTGATCCGTATCGACCGGCCCATTAACAAGGACACTGAGATACACCCGCTCGTGCGCTGGCAGTTTCTCGGCGGCTATCCGGAAGAAGAGCGCAAGGCTTTCCTGTTCACCAATGTCATCGGCTCAGGTGGCGAAAAATACGATATTCCCGTGGTGGTCGGCGCGTTGGCGGCGTCCAATGAAATATATGCCATGGGCATGGGCGTCGCCGTCGAGGACCTCGGCGCGGTGTGGATGAACGCCATCGATCATCCGATCGAACCGGTCTTTGTCGAAAATGCGCCGTGCCACGAAGTAGTGATCACCGGCGACGATCTCACTAAGCCCGGCGGCGGCCTGGCCATGCTGCCGGTGCCGATCTCGACACCGGGTTTCGATGCCGCGCCTTATCTCACGGCCACTGTCTGCGTGACCAAGGATCCTGAGACCGGCGTGCGCAACATGGGCACCTATCGTGCCGGCCTCAAGGCCAACGATCGGTTGGGCGTGCGCATGGCCTCGCGCCTCTCGGGTGCGGGCGGCTACCTGCACTGGCTCAAATATCAAAAGCTCGGCCAGCCGATGCCTTGCGCCATCGTTGTCGGCTGCGCGCCGGTCGTCGTCTTCACCGGACCGCAGAAGCTCGCCATCGATCAGGACGAGATGGCGGTCGCCGGTGGATTGGCCGGTCGCGCCATGCGCGTGACGCGCGCGAAGACCGTCGATCTTGAAATCCCCGCCGACGCCGAAATCGTCGTCGAAGGCCTGATCGACACCGACATGCTGGAGCCCGAAGGCCCGTTCGGCGAAAGCCACGGCCATATCGCGCTGGAAGATTTCAACATGACGATGCGCGTCACCGCCATCACCATGAAGAAGAAGCCGGTGTTCGCCTCCGTGCTCAGCGAAGTGACGCCGAGCGAGTCGAGCATTCTGAAGAAGACCGCGTATGAGGCGCTGTTCTATCAGCATCTCAAGCACCATATGGACATCAAGGGCATCAAGG
>JAQGJO010000490.1 GCA_028290595.1 Hyphomicrobiales bacterium
AAATATTCGCTTCGCGCGGCCATCGCCGCCTGGCGCTCGAGATTCTTCGGCCAGACGCCAAGATCGTAGCCATGCCAGGGCACTTGCGGCTTGAGCGGCGGCAGCCCAAGCCGTTCCCAGATCAGCGTTGCATTTTCCATGAACTCGCGCTTGGGCAGCGCAACCGGGGCAAAGTCACCTTTAAGAAGTGCATTGATCAGAACGGCAGCGCTATCGCCATTGTCGCGCGGCCCCTTGGGGCCATGCCCTGCGTCCTTGTGGTCGAGAACGCGCAGATCGTGCTGCGGCTGGCAGCGATAGGACATCGCCCAGAACAGCGCATCGGTGTTTTCGGGATCGATATCCTCATCGACCGCGATAATCCATTTGCCGGCGAAGCGATGCACGGTGGAGGTCGCATAAAGCGCGCGCCACACTTCCGTTTCGGGAACACCGCGTTCCATCACCAGCGCGATGACCGCGTAAAGGCTCGTCAACGGCTCGTGCATCGAGACTCGCTTGACGCCCTTCAGTCCCAGGCCGTTGCGCAGATGGTTGAGATAGACCGGCTCCATCGCCGCCTTGCGGATGACGCTCGATTCACTCGGCGTCACCTGGCTGATGAAGGAGGGCACGATCGCCGCGCGGCGGCGCGTGATAGCAGTGACCTCCATGAAGGCATTGTATTCCTGCAGGTTGACGTAGCCGTGCGACTCGCCGAAGGGCGCCTCCGGCTCCAGCCATTCGGTGTCGATGAACCCTTCGATGATGATCTCGGCCTCGGCGGGAACCAGCAGGTCGACCGTACGCGCCTTGACCACATTGATCGACGCGCCCGCCAGTCCGCCTGCAACCGCCAGTTCATCGACATTCTCGGGCAGTTTCTGCACGGCGGTGTAGGAGACGGCCGGCGGACACCCGAGCACCACGGCACACGGCATTTTCTCGCCGCGCTTTTTGTATTTGAGCCAGTGGCTGTAGATTCCGGCGCGCAGTTCGACCGAGGGATTCATCCCCAAGCGGCGCGGCGCTTTCAATTGTCCACGATAATTGCCGACATTCTGGATGCCGGTATCGGGATCCTTGGTGATGTAGTGGCCGGCGGACAGATATGGCCCATTATCCCAGCCGGGTGTCGAGATGGGAACCGGCAATCCATCAAGTGCTGCGCCCGGCGCATCCAGCGCGACGCCTTCGGTCACACGCTCCTGGCAGGGCGCTTTCTCGACCAGCGTCGGCGGGATCGGGTTGGCGATCGCATTGATCCAGGTTTCGCCGATCTTATCGAGCGGTTTTCCGAAGCCGACGCGATAGACATCCGGCGTGGCCGCCAAACCAGCGACGAGGACCGCCGCATCATAAACACGGCCTTTGCTATCTGTCGGACGCGTAAACAGAAAAGCCTTGCGATCGGCCTCTTCGATGCCGCCGCGATATTGCCATCGCACCAGCGGATGCATTTCCGTGTCTTTATTAATAGGCTCGTCGATGACGACCAGCAGGCCCTTTTCGGCGAGAGCGGTCACATGCGCATGCAGATCCGGGTATGGCGTTGGCGCTATGTCCGCCTGGTACGGCGCAAGCGGCCCATTCAAAGCCATGGTCTTATCCTGCATGCACTCAACGCCTTCCACTCGGTCAGCGACGCTCTACAAGCGCCGCCGGCAAACCTGAGATGTTCATCTGAAATATCACAGTAGCCGCAATCCCATTCCCGTCAAGTGTCCGGGCTTCAAATAATGGCCTCTCACATTAAGCTCGGCAATAAGACTGTTCCCGATTGCTAGCCAGTTCCCTGCGGGGTGCCCGTCCGCTGCCGTGTGACCTTTTGCAGGGCGCTGACAAAGCAATCCTGAAAGGGCGTGGGAAGCCACGAACTCCGGCTGGTGAGGCCGACATATCGGTCCTCGTGCGGCACGCGAAGACCATCCAGGGATTGGATGTCCGAAGTGCCATCGGACTCCACGTGCCATTGGGAGAGCACCGCAAGCCGGTCGCTGGATCGGATCAGCGCGATAATGGTCGGCAGCCAGCTCGTATGAACCTGCGCCTTTGGCGCGAGCTTCCATTGCGCGATCAAATTCATCAGCACTTCGTGGCGCAGACCCGCGGTCGGAAAAACGAAGTCGTAGCCGGCAAGATCGCGGACCTTGATGCGCTTCAATTTGCTCAGCGGATGACCGCGTCGGACGGCGACCACATAGGGGTCGGCCTGCAGTGGCGTTTCGGATAAGTCGTCATAAGGCGGCGGCGCGCGCAGCGCACCGAAGATGATGTCGATCGATCCATCCCTCAACAGGACAACAAGTTCTTCGTAAGACCCTTCGATAATTTCCACTGTGTAAGAAGGCTGTTCTGTGAGCGCAGCCTCCAGCGCTTCAGCCAGGATGAGACGCGGCGACAGCACCAGCGCGCCGATCCTCAGGCTCTTCCGGCTGGACTGCGCGCCGCCGATCTCTTCCATGGCGGACCAGATCTCTTGGGCCGCCAGCACCAGCCGTCTCGCGAATTCGCGCCCCGCCCCTGTCAGCTCCGCGCGATGTGCCGTGGACTGGATGAGGGTCGCAGACAAAAGCCGTTCCAGTTCCTGCATCGGCCGGACAACAGCGCGCTCCGAGACGCCGAGGCGCTCGGCTGCCTGGCGAACGTTGCCGAAGCTCCATAGCGCCAGAATAGATTTACATTGCGTGCTGGTGATGCGCGAAGCCGCAACCTCTCGTCTTCGCGCCGAGCGCAAATCACCCGAGACGTGTTCAACCGCATCTTGAACCTGCTGAAGACAGCGTTGGACGCGGCGGTGAAACAGTCTTCCATTCTCGGTGAGACGGCTGCCTTGAGCACCCCTCGATAAAAGCGGACATCCGACATCCGCCTCGAGCTGATTGAGCAGATACGAAACCGCCGGCTGGCTGACGCGCAAGGCAGCGGCGGCAGCGACGAGAGAGCCCAGCCGCGCTGCTTCATCGAAGGCCCGGAGACGCCGCAGTTCCAGCGAATGGTCTGATTTCAAACTCAAGGGCGTCCTGTGTGGCGCTTAATCTGGCGTATTTTTTATAGCTCTGGATGCCGATTTAATATGCATACGAGCACTATTCCGGTCCATCTTCCAATCTACTGGCTGGATGAGCACAGGCCACATTATAGGCTGTGCGACGGCGTGGTGGGAGGAAAAGATGACGGCACTCACGAGCCGCAGCCTGCGAATTGCCTCGTTCGGGCTTCTGGCGGTGTTTTCGACGAGTTCCCTGCAAGCTCAGGACGCAAACACGTTCTTCCGCGGCAAGACAGTCACCATCGCTGTGGGCGCCGCCGCCGGTGGCGGGCTGGATACCTATGCGCGACTGCTGTCACGCCACCTCACGGCTCACATTCCCGGCAATCCCAACGTCATCGTTTCGAACATGCCGGGCGCCGGCGGGCAGATCGTCGCGCGCCATCTGATGTTCCGCGCCCCCAAAGACGGCACCACCATCGGAACATTCTTTCCCAGCGTACTCGTCGAGGCGCTGCTGGCGAAAGGCGAAAATTCGCTCGACGCCAGCAAGTTCAGCTTCATCGGCAACGCCAAGGTCGAAGCCTCGGTCTGCATGCTGCGGCAGGATGCGCCGGTCAAGTCCGTGGAAGATCTCCTCACCAAGGAGATCACCATTGGTGGGACAACCGCAGGAAGCCAGGTGGTGGATTTTCCCGTCGTGGAGAAAAACCTGCTCGGCGTGAAATTGAAACTGATCGCCGGATATCAGGGAACCCGTGAAGTCGGCGGTGCAATCGAAAAGAACGAAGTTCAGGGCATCTGCGGCATCGGCTGGTCGACCTTGAAGGTTCAGTACCCGGACCTCCTGACAGGAAAATCCTTCGCCAGAATATTCGTCCAGGAAGACATGAAGGGCGATCCGGAGCTCAACGCGGCCGGCGTCCCCTTGATGTCCGCGCTCGCAAAAACCGATATCCAGCGGCAGGTGCTGACCATCCTTTACGCGCAAAACGACCTGAGCCGGCCTTATGTCGCGCCGCCCGAAGTGCCCGCTGATCGCGTGGCAGTGCTGCAAAAGGCCTTTCTCGACGCACTCGCCAGCGATGGCCTGAAAGCCGACGCCGACAAGATGCGTATCGATGTCTCCGGCATGTCGGGCGAAGACATGCGCGCCTATATCCAGAAGATCTATGCCTCTTCGCCGGAAGTGGTCAAAGCCTTGAGCGACGCTTTCGGCCGCTAAGGCGAACCTCACAGTTCAAACAAAACACCGCAAGGAACGTCGCAATGATCGCTCGCACCACCTTCGCCGCTGCACTGCTCTGGTCTAGCGTCGCAACCGCCGCCGAGCCGATCCATCTGCGTGACATGGGCTCGTTCCACGTCGGCGGCAGGATCGTCGAACTGAGTGGACTACCCGTTCAGGACATTGTCCGCATTCCCGGCGGGCCGACGTCCAAGCTCGACCCCAACGGGCGTTACCAGGTCGAACAGATGTATGCACAATACTTTCTGGTGCAGAACCCGAAAGGCAAATACCCGCTGCTGATGTGGCACGGCGGCGGCCTGACCGGCG
>JAQGJO010000529.1 GCA_028290595.1 Hyphomicrobiales bacterium
CGCTCGCGCAGGGCGCAGGACACCCTGGCCGAGGCCTCCGCCTTCGCTGCCGAAAATCTCGGCGCCATCCGCACCATGCAGGCCTTCAACGCCGAGCCTGCGACGATGAAGCGTTTCCGTCATGCCGTCGAAGAAGCCTATGAAGCGGCACGCAACACCACCGGCGCACGGGCGCTGCTGACGACGGTTGCGATCTTTCTGGCCTTCGCCAGCGTCGTCGCGGTGCTGTGGCTGGGCGCGCAGGATGTTCTGGCCGGGCGCATCACCGGCGGCCTGCTGTCGCAATTCGTCCTCTACGCGGTGTTTGGCGCCAGTTCGCTCGGCCAATTGTCGGAAGTCTGGAGCGAAATCTCGGCGGCCGCGGGTGCCGCCGGGCGGATTGCAGAAATTCTGGCGATCAAGCCGAAGATCGCCGCGCCCGCGCGGCCCGAGGCGATGCCGCAGCCGTCGCGCGGTCATGTGGCTTTTGACAACGTCGGCTTTTCCTATCCGTCGCGGACAGATGTCGAGGCATTGGCCGGGTTGTCGCTCGAGGTGAAAAGCGGCGAGACGGTCGCGCTCGTCGGCCCGTCGGGCGCCGGCAAATCGACGGTATTTCAGCTTCTGCTGCGGTTCTATGATCCGGTCTCAGGCTGTGTTCGCGTCGACGGCGTCGATGTTTCCAAGGTCGATCCGACGGATCTGCGCGCGCGCATCGCTCTGGTGCCGCAGGAATCCGTGGTTTTCGGCGCGACCATCGCCGACAATATCCGTTACGGCAGCGAGAGCGCTCCGATGGCCGATGTGGTCGCCGCGGCCAAACGCGCGGCGGCAGACGAATTCATCGTCGCCATGCCAGGCGGCTACGAGGCGCGGGTCGGCGAGCGCGGCGTGACATTGTCCGGCGGTCAGCGCCAGCGCCTGGCGATTGCGCGCGCCATTCTCAAGAACGCGCCGATCCTGCTGCTTGATGAGGCAACATCGGCGCTCGACGCTGAAAACGAAACGCTCGTGCAGGCGGCGCTCGAGGGGCTGATGGGCACGCGCACCACCATCGTCATCGCGCATCGGCTCGCGACCGTGCTGAAAGCAGACCGTATTCTGGTTCTCGATGGCGGCCGCATCGTCGAAGAAGGCGATCACGCCTCGCTGGTGGCACGCGGTGGGCTGTACGCGCGGCTCGCCCGTCTGCAGTTCGACGCCGCGGCGCAAGTGGCTGATATCCGCGCAGCAGAGTGACATTTGCAATGCGTGACATGTTTGCAACTGCTCAAGCCTATGCCGTCAAATCTTTCGTGAGCTATGGGAATCATTAAGGTCTTTTGTTAAACCATCAGTGTGCTGCGGGGGTCGCTGATGATCGAAAGACGATTTGTAAAATCCGGGATTCTGGCCGGTCTCCTGGCCGCCGTGTCGCTGACGGCGATCTCGACTGGCGCGCTGAGCGCGCCCCAACGCAGCCGGCCAGCCCGCCAGGCGGCAGAGCCCGAGGCGCGGCCAAAGGGTCCGCTCACCATCGTCGTCTCGATCTCGCGGCAACACCTGACGCTCTATGATGGTCTGAACCCCATCGCGACCACGACAGTCTCGACCGGCATTGCAGGGCATGACACGCCGACGGGTGTGTTCAGCATCCTGCAGAAAGATCTGCATCATCATTCGAACATCTACGACGATGCGCCGATGCCCTATATGCAGCGCATCACCTGGTCAGGCGTCGCCCTGCACGAAGGCCATGTGACCGGCCGGCCGGCGTCGCACGGATGTATCCGCATGCCGCAGGCGTTCGCCATCCGGTTGTGGAAGATGACCAGGCTTAACGTGCGCGTTATCGTCGCCTATGACGATGTCTCGCTCGCGGAAATCTCGGCGCCCGGCCTGTTTGTGGTCAAGCCCGTGCCGGATATCACGCTCGATGTCGAGCCGCCGGCGCCGCTCTCCCTGCCGGCTATCGTCGAGACGACGGCAAGCATTCCGCAATCCGCGGACAAGCCTGCTGACGGCGTGGACAGTGCGCCGGCAGTGGCAAGCCTTGATCATGAGACCGGCCTGGTGACGGAAGCCCCGGCGCCGCTGTCGATCGATGTCGCCTCAAAGCCAGCCGTGCCGGTCGTGAATTCCGTCCCGGTTGAAACGGCGGCCGCCGTGCCCGAGCCTCCGAAGGTCGAGGCTCCCGCCGCAGCTCCGGCGGCGACCGTCGTCGCGAGCGCGCCGGTCCCGGTGCTTGATATGGCGTTGCCGCCGGGCGTCGGCGTCAAGAAGCCGGTGGAAATGAGCAAGAGCCGCGGACCCGTCTCCGTCTTCATCAGCAAGAAGGAAGGCAAGCTCTACGTCCGTCAGGATTTCGTGCCTGTCTATGAGACGGCCGTGACGTTCGAGAACCCCGAGGCGCCGGTCGGTACCCATGTCTTCACGGCGATTGGCAGAATGGACAACAAGACGGACAAAGAGCTGCTCTGGTCTGTCGCCACCGTGCCGTCGGCGATCTCGCTGCAACGTGAGCGCGAGGCGGCGGCACGCCGGTTGCCGCGCAAGGCAGCCAATGGCACCGGCGTCCAGGTCGCGTCCAACGGGTCGCTTTCTCTGCCCCTGCTGATGCCGCAGGCGTCGGACGTGTTGCAGCGGATCAAGATTTCCGATGAGGCGAGCGATGCCATCGCCCGCGTGCTGACGCCGGGCTCATCGCTGATCGTGTCCGATCTCGGCAACAGCACCGAGACCGGCAAGGGCACGGACTTTATTGTGCTGGCGCGGTAAAGCCCTCATCCGACCACTGCTGCTGTGGCTACCCCTTCTGTGGGGGCCCCCTCTCGGGGATTGGGCGGGCGGCGTACACCATCAAGACGCACCATCTTGAAAAATCGGGTGTAATCGCGTACATCT
>JAQGJO010000542.1 GCA_028290595.1 Hyphomicrobiales bacterium
CAATATGTATCGGCTGTGCCGGACAGGCACGCGCTGGCGGCCCTGAAAGAGACTGCCCGAGAGATTTCCAAATCCCTTGCACACCGCCACCTCAACATAATTGCGCCGGCAGGCGTCAAATGTCGCAAGATCCGACGTTTGGGAAAGGCCTCAATTTGAGACCCCAAGCGCGTCCTTTGTCTCGCGCTTGATGTCGGCTGGCGCCGCAAGCACCTGCTTGATGACGGTTTCAACCTCTTCGCCATTCAACGGGCTGATCTCCAGGTTCTGTTTGGCGGCCTGAGCCAGCAGGTCGGGGTCTTTGACCGCCTGGTCGAAGGCTTTACGCAAGATGGCGACGCGATCCGGCGGCGTTCCCGGCGGCAAGCCGAAACACTTTGCCAGAGCCAGTGCTTGAGACACCAACCGGGCCACGGCATACTGATGGGTGTCCTGCTTGAACAGATCGGTCAGTAAGGGAACATCCGGCAGATCAGGATCGCGGTGAATGCCGATCTGCACCAGGATGTGAAGCTTGGATTTTGGGTCTGCATAAAGCGAACGGTAGCTCGACCAGGTGTTGGTTGCGCGCCCTTCCGTCTCGCCCCGCTCCATGGCGATGTTTTCCGCCCCGCTTCCCTCGTAGCCCATGATCGGCTTGAAACGCGTGCCGAGCAAATGGTTGTAGAGGAGCGCCATCTGGCTGGAGGTTGAGCCGCCGCCGCTCGACGACAAAGTCACTTCGCGCGTTTTGGCGTCGTCCATCGACCTGATCGACGAGGTGACCCAGGTGGCGGTGACATTGTTGCTCTGGGTAATATTGCCGAGCCATTGAAACTCGGTCAGGGAGGCCTGCAGCCCCGGGCCGCCGGTCACCTCGGTCAGCAGCAGGCCCTGGCTGATCAGATGGATGAGCGTGCCGTCCTTCGGCGCCGTCCTCGCCGCCTGATTGTAGGCGACAAGGCCACCGGCGCCGGGGCGATTGGACACGATGATCGTTGGAGCGCCGGGAATATATTTGTTCATGAATTGCGCCAACAGACGCGCATAGGAGTCATAGCCGCCGCCAGCCCCAAACCCCACGGTGATGGTGATGGTTTTGCCTTCGAAGAATGATTGCGCGTGTGCGCCGACAACGCCGCCGGACAGCGCGAGCATCGTTAGTAGCGCGGCGGCGATCTTCTTTGCGATGGACATGATTTGAATCCCCCTGGACATTTCTTCTCTACATATATTGTTATTTGCAGCGCTACTGTATCATCAGCCAGTTGAAATCGCGTTGGTTTTCAATCCCCTGAAGCCGCTCGAAAATCTCGTCCATCTTGGCTCTGTTGCAATGGGACGTCAGCAGCGAGAACTTCTCGTAGACCTCCGCCGACGTGGCCGGACTCGAAGGCGTCGCCTTGATCACGGTCACGCGCTCTTCCAGCGTTTCCCCATTCTTCAACCTGATCTTGATCACGGCGCCGGTCTTGCCCGCTTCAATATCCTCGATGAGGCGGACACGCTGGCTGAGCGCCATGATTGCTTTGTCGTCAATCGCGGACTGGTCGAACGAACGCGGGTCTTTTGGATTGCGGAAGAACGACAGCGCGGCCGAAAAGTTCACGCTGTATTGCCCGATCATCGGGTCTTTCGGGCTGGGGATGTCATGACGCTTGACGGTTTCGCTGGTGCCATGAATTTCGATCAGCTCGATATCGCCGGGTGCGATGGTGTGGCGGGCGCGCAATTCTTCAAGCCCTTGCAAAGGCGCCTGACAGGTGCCGTGGCAGGCATAGCGTTTCATATACATGCGTGATGTCAGAAACTTTTCGCCAAGACCGGCGGTCAACTGGTCCATGTCAAACGTGTCGCAGAACACGCGCAGGAAACCGAGTTCACCCTCAAGAATATCCTGCGGGCCTTCGAAACCGCGCTCGGCGAGGCCGGACGCCAGGACGCCGCTTTCGTTGGCCCGGCCGAAGTGAAGACGCTTCACCATACCGCCCGTGCCCGAGCGCGCGAACTGCACCAGGCCGCTGCTCAGCGACGCCGCGATCCCCAGCGTATTTGTCATTTTTGCCGCGTCAAAGCCGAGCATATGGCCGACGCCGACGGAGGCGGCGAATGGCCCCGTGGTCGATGGGCTGTGGAAGCCGCGGCGCTCATTCGACTTGGTGGTGGCGGCGCCGATGCGCAGCAGAACCTCGGTGGCGGCGACGAACGCCGTGATGAGCGGCCGGCCGCCAATACCGCGATCTTGCGCGATGGCCAGCGTCGCAGGAACAATTGTGGCGCCTGGATGCGCACCCGAGCTAGGCTTGACCGCCCCGTCGAGTTCGAACGCATGGGCCAAGGCGCCGTTGACGAGAGCTGCCATCGGCGGTTGCACCAACTGGCCGCCGAGCCCCAGGATGCGGCTGCGTCCACCCTGATTGTAGGTCGTCGCATAGTCGTTGATCATCTGGCTCCAGGGCAAGCCGTAACCGAAGACAATCGCGCCAACTGTGTCACAGATCGAATTGCGCACGCATTGGAGCACGCTCTCGGGAATGTCTTCGTAGCGCAAGCCTGCGGCATAGGCCGCCAATGTCTTGGTTTCGTTCATACGGAATAGTCCTGACGTTCGAACTAATGATGTTTTCGTCGCTAGTGATCAGGCTTCGGCGCGGCGCGTTTGACGATGTCGTAGGATTGATACGCGCCGAAATACCTGCCGCCATAAGCCAGACCGGCATATTGCGACGGCAGCAACTTCTCATGACGCACGAAACCGCGCTCGTCGATACAGTCCCGATCGACGGAAGCAGCCACCACGCGACCGACGATGGTGATGCGGGTCTCGAACCACCGCTTCGACCATTCGACGACACATTCAAAATGGCTACGGCATTCACCGATACGCGGTGGCCGCACGATACGGGCTGGGATGCTTGTCAACTTGGCATAAGCCAGTTCATCAACGCCTTCGGGAAGCCGCATCGCCGTCAGATGAACCTTCTCCAGGATGTCCGGATCGAACGGCACGGTATTGACGGTGAACTCGCCGGTGGCGAGTACGTTCTTTGCCGTATCCTTGTCGGCATCGACGGTGAATTCGAAACAGGTCGGCTTGTGATTATTGCGCAGACAGGTGGCGATCGGCGCGGCATTGACCCTTCCATCCGCATCGACTGTCGTCACCATCACGAGGGCTGCGACGGGCGAGGCCAGCTTGTCGTAGCCGCTCTCATCGATATCCATTTTCGCCGCGATGAAACGATCGGCGTCCCAGATGTCATTCTTCTGATCGGTCAGCATCAAACTTCTCCGCGCGCCGCAAGGGACGCATTGGTGACGTAAACTTCCCCGTCCATCAGCCGTCGCGCCGTGCGCGAATAGGATGCCTCTTCGATGCTGTCGTCGGCCGCCAGCCTTGCCTTGACCGGAAAAAGCCCTGTCGGATGGCCGATGTTGATGACCCCATCGCCGCGATCCACATAGACCTCGTTGACGATCGTGCCTTTCAGGATCGCGGCGACAGCGGTGCAAACAGCGCCGGTGGCGGCGAAGGCCTTATGCGGCTTCGGCGGCACGCCGAGCACGCGCCGCGCGGCGAAACTCATCGTCTCGGCAAGAACCGGCCTGCCGGTCATGAAGTTGGTATAGGTCGCCGGCGGCGCGATCGTCACCGGCGTCGGCACGCGGGAATTTTTGTCGAGGCCGATGAACAGCGCCGCCGCCTCGCGGATCTCGTTGAGGCGACCGAGAATCTCCGGCGTGAACTCCTCCGGGCTCTCGACACCCGTGAGGCCCATGTCCGCGGCGCGGAAATAGACCGTCGGCTTGGCGACGTCGAGGATCGAGACTTCCAGCGTGAGTCCCAGTTTCTTCACCTCCAGGCGGTCTCTGCGGTTGCCGGTGGGCAGCAGTTTTCCCGTCGTCGAGCCCGTCGTCTTCGAGAAATCGAGCCGTATTTCCGCGCCGAAACCCGGCACGCCCGGTATCGCGTAATCTCCGGTGACGACCGGCCGGCCATTCCTGACAGGCACGATGGCGCGAAAGATTTGTTTGGTGTTGGTGTTATAGATGCGAACGGCGGTCTCCGGCTCGCGCGCCGCGACCAGGCCTTCCTCGATGGCGTAGACGCCGACGGCGGCCGAAAGATTGCCGCAGTTCGTCGACCACGACACCATGATCTCTTCGATGCCGATCATCGCATAGGTGTAATCGATGTCGGCGTCGGCAACACTTGGGGGGCCTATGATGCAGACCTTGCTGGTCAACGGATCGGCGCCGCCTAGCCCGTCGATCTGGCGCGGGTCCGGCGTACCCATCACGGCGAGTAGCAGTCTCTCGCGATCGGCGAGGTTGGCTGGAAGGTCCGCGTCGTTGAACATCACGCCTTTGCTGGTGCCGCCGCGCATGAGGACGCATTTGATGGCTGTTTGATCCGACATGCGGTTGTCTCCCATCTTCACGCGATCAGTTTGAGCAGCGACGCGAGATCGTCGAGCTCTTCGAGCCGGCCGACCATGTCGATGACCTGCCGCGATGCGCGCGCATCGAGCGGCTTCACGGCCATCGCCGCCAGAGCGATGAACTTGTCGTGCTGCTGAGCCTCGCTCATCGGATTATCGGGATGGCCGAGCGCCGTTCTGGCAATGGCCTTGTGGGTCGTACCCGATGTGCTGGTGATCTCGACTCGTCCCGGCTCGAACCGCCATTCGCCGTCCTGCTCGGGATTTTCACGCCAGTGCACCTTTGGCACCGCGCGCGCAATCACGTCGGCGACATTGGCATGGTCGATATAGGCGTCGAGCGTCACATTGCCGAAGCGGATCGCGGCTGCGACCGCGTAAGGGAGGTTCGCCAGCAGATCGATATGCGCCTCGGCGGCGTTCTCGGGTATCGGCTGGCAGCGCTCGCGATTGACCTTGCCGACGTCGAAAGTGACGCTGGCGATATCCTCGAACCCGAGTTTGTGCTGACCAAGAAGATCGAGAACCGCGGTGACCGTCGTGTGCAGATGGCGTGCCGATGGCCAGGGTTTGAGCGAAACATTGGATGTCTCGAACTCTTCGCCGAGGCCGCCGAGAAGACGGTCCCTGTCGTAGCTGCCTTTGTAATAGGCGTTGTAAAAACCGTACTTGCCTTCGAAAACTTCCGGATCGCCCTTGAGGCCATGCATCGCCAGTTCGGCGGCGAGAAGACCGTTCTTATAGCTCAGGCCATCGCGGATCGAACGCACGCTGGAGCCGTGATGCAACAGGCTTGCATAGGTGCCGCCGATCTGCGGCAGCGCCAGGCCGAACGCCTGCAGATACTGGTCCTCGCTGGCGCCGAAGATTTTGGCGGCGGCGGCGGTGGCGCCGAACATGCCGACGACGGGCGCGCGATACCACGGATGGCCGTGGGTGCCGACGATGGCGCGCGAGACGCGGCAGGTGATGTCGCTGCCGGCGGCCACCGCAAGCATCAAGTCCTTGCCGTTGACGCCGCCGCGTTCTTCGGCCGCCGCCAGGGCGACGACGAGAGACGAGGCCGTGGGGTGGCACGTCACTCTGTCGTGGACATCGTCGAAATCATATTGATGCACGGCCGCGCCGTTCACCAGCGCCGCATTGTTTGGCGGCAGGCGGACGCCACCCGAACCGATGAGCGTGCAGATCGGCGCGCCGCCCCAGCCCTTCACCAATTTGGCGATGGGCAGGACATCGGCGGTCCCGGTGCCCGACAGGATGCAGCCGAGTTGATCAAGAATGTTCGCCTTGACGGCGGTGACGACCTTGCCGGGCAGGTTCTCGAATCTGAGTGCAGCCAGATGGCGCGCAATCGCGACCGCGGCGTCCTCCGTCGGCGCTGTGCCGTGCATGAGCGGTATCCCCCTTGGGCTTTCCTGGTTGCTTCCAGCGACCCTCAAACAGCAGTTCTACTCCATTCTTTCGCGGCTTATAGTGGCTTTCGATCCACTGAAGGTTGACACCATGTCAAACATCCGGGCTGCGACCGATAAATTCGCGGCGCTTTCTATTTTCGTCACCGTCGGCACCAGCAGCAGCCTCACCGCCGCGGCGCAAAAGCTGCAGATGTCCGTGTCGGGCGTCAGCAAGGCGGTGTCGCGCCTGGAAGAACGGCTCGGCACGCGCCTGCTCAACCGCACCTCGCGGCGGCTCAAGCTGACCGATGAGGGCAACGCCTATTTCACCCGTTGCCAGCAAATCCTCCACGATCTCGACGAGGCGGAGGGGATGATCGCCGAGCGGAGCAGCCGGCCGCGTGGCCGCATCCGCGTGCAGATGCCGCGCGGCCTCGGCAAGAAGATCGTCATGCCGGCGATCACACGCTTCCTCGATCTTTATCCTGAAGTGTCCATCGACATCGTGCTCGATGCGATATCGTTCAATCTCGAAGAAGAAGGCATCGACGTCTCAATCCGCTATGGCGAACCAGCCGACTCCCTGCACGTCGCCCGAAAACTCTGCGGCGTCACCTATTTCGCCTGCGCATCGCCAGGCTATCTCAAACGGCACGGCGTCCCGGCAACAGTCGGCGACCTGGAAGATCATCGGCTCATCAATTACATCGTTGCCGGGACAGGCCGGTACCGCCGCTGGAATTTCGACGAGGCGGGAAAACATATCACCACCGACGTGACGGGGACCTTGAACGTCAACGACATGGGCGCGCTGGTCGAAGCGGCTGTCGCTGGCGCCGGGATCGCCTATCTGCCGGACGTTATGGTTTTCGACCACATTGCCGCCGGCGAATTGGAACACGTCCTGCCCCAGGCAACTTTCGTCGGCCAACCGATCTATGTGGTCTATCCGCGCCGGCGTCATTCCTCGCCGCGGCTTCAGGTTTTCCTGACGTTTATCAAGGAACTTCTGCACGACAGCCCGGCCAGCAATGTCGCCAGCCGGGCTAGTGTGTCCAAGAGGCCGAAAGCCTCGGCCGTGATCCCGCTCAGGTAATCAGGTCCTCGATCCGGATCGGAAACCGCCGCACCCTGACGCCGGTGGCGTGCCAGATCGCGTTGGCGATGGCGCCGACGGTGCCGGTGATGCCGATCTCGCCGACCCCTTTGATGCCGAGCCCGTTGACATAAGGGTCGTCCTCATCGATCAGCAGCGCCTCCAGCTCCGGAATGTCGGCATGGACGGGGATGTGATAGCCGGCGAGGTCGGCATTCATCAGGCGGCCCGTGCGGCGGTCGTGGATCGCCTCTTCGTGAAGGGCGAAAGACAGACCCCAGATCATCCCGCCGTAAAGCTGGCTGCGCGCCAGCCTGGGGTTGATGATGCGCCCGGCAGCGAAAGCGCCGACGAGCCGCGTCACTCTGACCTGGCCGAGATTGGGGTCGACTTTGACTTCGGCGAAGACCGCGCCATGCGAGAACATCGCGCGCGCTTCAGCGTCGGCCGGATCGCGGCCGCCCTTGCCGCTGCCCTCGATGGTCGGAAGACCAGCCCGCGTGAGGATATCGGCATAGCTCTCGCTACGGCCGCTATCGCTGCGGTGGTGCAGCCGCCCGTTCCGCGCCTCGACGCCTGCATTGCCGGCGCCGAAGAGCGGCGAGGCCGGATCATTGACCGCAATCTCGGCGAGCCTGGCGATGGCATCGGTACCGGCATTGTGGAGCGCATTGCCAGCCGTAGCGGTATGCCCGGAACCGCCGGCGACGCCGCCGTCGGGCAGATCCGACGAGCCGGCGCGAAACTCTATCCTGTCGATATCGAGGCCCAATCCGTCGGCGGCGATCTGCGCCAGCGCGGTCCAGGCGCCCTGCCCCATGTCGGCTGCGGCAGTCTCGACAAGAGCAGTGCCGTCAGCGCGCAAGGTGGCGCGCGCCTCGGCCTGGAACATCGGTGCGGGGAACAAAGCGGTGCCCATGCCCCAGCCGACAAGATGACCGGCATCGTCGCGCATCTGCCGCGGCGCCAGCGGACGCCCGGCCCAGCCGAACCGTTGGGCGCCTTGCGCATAGCACTCACGTAGAGCTTTGGCCGAGAATGGCCTGCCGGTCGCGGGATCTGTCTCGGCGTAGTTGCGCAAGCGCATTTCCAGCGGGTCGATCCCGCAGGCCGCCGCAGCTTCGTCGAGCGCGGATTCAAGCGCGGCAGAGCCCGAGGCCTCGCCGGGCGCCCGCATCGGGCCCGGTGTTCCGATATCAACCCGCACCGCGCGGTGCCGGGTCGAGATCGCGGGGCTGGCATAGAGGTTATGCGAGGCATTGGCGGCAGCCTCGATGAAATCGTCGAAGCTGCTCGTCGTCGCCACTGTGTGATGCTCCAGCGCCGTCAGCCGGCCCTCGCCGTCGAGGCCTAGCCGCAGATGCTGTTGCGTGGCGCCGCGATGTCCGACAGGCCCGTACATCTGATCGCGGGGCAGTACCAGTTTGACCGGCCGTCGCAGCATCCGCGCCGCCAGAATGCAAAGGATCTGCGGACCGGCCAGGATCGCCTTCGAGCCGAAGCCGCCGCCGAGAAACGGGCTGCGCAGAAGCACGTTCTCGGCAGGAATGTCGAAGAACGCCGCAAAGGCGGCCCGCATCATCACGATCGCCTGGTTCGGCGTATCGATGGTCAGCCGGTCGCCATCCCATTCGGCAACAATGGCATGCGGCTCCATGGCATTGTGATATTGGGCGGGCGTCTCGTAGTGCGTATCGATCAAGTGCGTGGCGGCGCTGAAGCCTACGGCCAGATCGCCGCGATCGAAACTGGGCGGGCTGCCGATGCTGACCGTGGGCGGATCGAAATGCTCGCCACTGTCAAAGCCGATCCGCGCCGGCTCTGCTTCATAAGTTGGAGCAAGAAGGCGAGCGCCCTCGGTCGCGGCCTCCAGCGTCTCGGCGACGACGACGGCAATAGGTTGCTTGGCATAGCGCACGCGGTCGTTCTGCAAGGCATCGAAGCGGAAGCCGAACAGGCCGTGTTTCACGTCTGGATCGAGCGCCAGCGGCGGACGGTTGGCGGGCGTGATCACCTCGACGACGCCGCGATGGGCTTTGGCTGCCGCCACATCGAGAGAGGCAATACGGCCGCGGGCAATGGTGCTGACCGCGATGACGGCATGCAGCATGCCGGCAGGATGATTGTCTGCGGCATAGGTCGCCGCGCCGGTAACTTTGAGCACGCCATCGCGGCGGGTGAGCGGCTGGCCGCTGCTGGAACCGAGACGGACATGCGGTGTCGCCGGGAAGGGAATAGCGTCAAGCATGGGAGAGGACTCCGGTGTCAGAGAAAGCGGAAGCAGGCAGCGCCGGCATGCGGCGCGGCGTTCCGTCCGCCGCAAGCAGGAAGGCGCACTTCACCACCCGCTTCGCGAGTTCGATCTTGTAGGCGTTGTCACCCGACGGCGTGGCGTCGGCGAGCGCCGCCTCTGCCGCGCGTGCGAAAGATTCAGCCGTTGGCGCCTCACCCACCAGCAGCGTCTCTGCGGCGCGCGCGCGCCATGGTTTGGCGGCGACGCCGCCCAGAGCAAGGCGAGCCGACCAGATCACTCCGCGCTCGATCCGTAGCGCCGCGGCCGCCGAGACGATGGCGAATGCGAACGAGGTGCGCTCGCGCAGCTTCAGATAGCGGGCGTGAGCGTGGAAGCTGCTTGCCTCGGGCGGAAGGCGCAATCCGGTGATCAGTTCGCCCGCGCGAAGAATGGTTTCGCGCTCGGGCGTCGCGCCGGGAAGAAGGTGGAAGTCTTCGAGCAGCACATCGCGACGACCGTCCGGCCCTTCGATCTCAACCACGGCCTCAAGGGCGACAAGCGGGACGCAGAAGTCGGATGGATGCGTGGCGATGCAGGCGTCGGACCAGCCGAGCACGGCGTGGCTGCGGTTCTCGCCACCGCGCGCATCACACCCGGCGCCCGGATCACGCCGGTTGCAGGCGCTGGCGGCGTCATGGAAATAAGCGCAGCGCGTATGCTGCATCAGGTTGCCGCCGACGCTCGCGACGTTGCGCAACTGCGGCGAGGCACCGGAGAGCAGCGCCTCGGCAATGGCGGGATACGCCGCTGCAAAGGCCGGGTCGCGAGCGAGATCGGCATTGCGCACCATGGCGCCGATGCGCATGCCGCCGTCGGGCAAGGTTTCGATTTGGTCCAGCCCCGGCAGCCTGGTGACATCGACGAGGCGGCCGGGGCGCAGCGCTCCGAGCTTCATCAGGTCGAGCAGATTGGTGCCGGCAGCGAGATAGGCGCTACCTGGTTGCGAGCCAGCCGCGACGGCCTCGGCCACCGAAGCAGGCCGGACATAATCGAACAGGTTCATGCGACCCTCCGGTCTTCATTGGCGGGATTGGCAAGTTGCTTCTGGGCATCGCGTACGGCTTCGATGATTCCGGCATAGGCGCCGCAGCGACACAGATTGCCGCTCATGCCTTCGCGGATGCGCTCCGGGTCATCGCCGGCCTCGGCTTCGCGGATGAGGCCGATCGCACTCATGATCTGGCCAGGCGTACAGAACCCGCATTGGAAGCCGTCATGGGCGATGAATGCAGCCTGGACGGGATCGAGCTGGCCGTCTTGAACAAGGCCTTCGATGGTCAACACATCGGCGCCGTCGAGGCTGACCGCCAGCG
>JAQGJO010000572.1 GCA_028290595.1 Hyphomicrobiales bacterium
GGAATGCCGCCGCGCGCCGCGGTGGCCTCATAATTCTTCTGCATGATGCCCATGCCGCGCTTCAGCTGCTCTTCGCCAGTCTCGATCAGGGTGACGGGAATGCCGGCATTGAGGAACGACATGGCAATGCCGCCGCCCATGGTGCCGGCGCCGATCACCGCGACGCGCTCGATCGGGCGCGGTTTTGTTCCTTCCGGCACGTTCTGGACCTTGGCGGCTTCGCGCTCGGAGAAGAATGCATAACGCTGCGCCTTGGACTGATCGCCGGCGACGAGACGCAGGAACGATTCACGCTCCTTCTTCAGGGCTTCGTCGAACGGCAGGTCGAGCGTCCAGCTCACGGCTTCGGCGCAGGCCAGCGGCGCGTCGAGGCCGCGGTTTTTCTTGTTGGCTTCGGCGGCGGCCTTGGTGAAGATCGACCGATCTGCCTTGGCGGCGGCGAGCTTGGAATCGTCATTGCGCAGGATCCGCACCGGGCGCTTCTCGGCAAGGACCTTGCGTGCGAATGCTTCGCCGCCTGACGCCGGGCCTTCGACGATTTCCTCGATCAGCCCGTTCTTCAGTGCTTCAGACGCGCCGATAGGATCGCCGGTGACGATCATCTTCACGCCGAGCTCCGGGCCAACCGCCCGCGGCAGCCGCTGGGTACCGCCGGCGCCGGGCAGCAGGCCGAGTTTCACTTCGGGAAGACCAAGCTTCGCGTCCTTGGTGGCCACGCGAAAGTGACAGCCGAGCGTAATTTCGAGACCGCCACCCAACGCGGTGCCGTGAATCGCGGCGATCACCGGCTTGCCGCAGTTTTCGATTTCCGCGATGACCTCGTTCAATCCGGGCGACTGCGGCGGCTTGCCGAATTCGGTAATGTCGGCGCCGGCGATAAAGGTCCGGCCTGCGCAGGTCAGCACGATCGCCTGGACTTCCGGATCGGCGGCGGCGGCCTTGATGCTGTCGAAGATGCCGCGGCGAACAGCCGCACTCAGCGCATTGACCGGAGGAGAGTCGACCGTGACAACGGCAATCACATCATGACGTTCGAGCTTTACGACATCGTTCACGGCGTTCTCCTTGGGCACGGTTCTTGTTGGTTTCGCACTGCGGAATTTAATTCCACATCTTGACAGGGAGGGTTATTTTGAAGAGCGTCCGTTGTCAACGAGGGTCGCGCATAACTCCATGAAACGTCCGGGAAGAACACCAAGCAAGGCTGTGGCAACCGACCGCAGCTTCGTCGTCGCGCTTGCGCGCGGCCTCGATGTATTGCGTGCATTCCACCCCAACGACGGACTTCTCGGCAATCAGGAGATTGCGGCCCGCACGAAATTGCCGAAGCCAACCATTTCGCGGCTGACCTATACGCTCACCAAACTCGGCTACCTTACACAGGTCCCGCGGTTCGAGAAGTATCAACTGGCGCCGGCAGCCATGGCCCTGGGGTATGCTGCACTTGCGAACCTGGGCGTCAGGCACCTGTCCGAATCGTATCGTAATGAATTGATGCGACAGACCGGCGGCGCCTGCGCCGTCGGGGCGCCCGACCGTTTGAGCATGATTTATTTCGGCCAAAGCCGTAGCGAACTGACGGTCGGCGTGCAGCTTGACGTGGGATCGCGGGTGCCCATTGCAACGACAGCGATGGGACGCGCCTACTACTGGGCGTTGCCAGACGACGAACGCAACAAGCTGTTGCGCGCGTTGCGCGAGCATTACGGCCCACGCTGGCCGAAGATTCGCGACGGTCTCGAACGCTCGGGCGAGATGATCAAAAAGCACGGCTTTGCTATTTCAGCCGGCGAATGGCATGACGACATCCACGCCGCCGGCGTGTCGTTGATGCTGAACGACGGCACGGGGCCGTATGCATTCAATTGCGGCGCGCCGGCTTTTCGTTTTACGGAAGAGCGGCTGCTCAACGACATTGGACCTCGCCTGTTGGCGATGGTAAGGAACATCGAAGCAGCGCTCGGCGGAACCGCCGCGCCGCATTCAACAAAAACAGAAAACAAAAAAATCAAACCAGGAGGGAAAGTTGCTCGTGTGGTTGAGGGGATTCGATAACCTTCGTCGCGATGGCCTTCGGCACAGTTCGCCGTCCCGTGCGACCGAGGATCTTTGCAGATGATGCAGGCACAGCTCGCGCAGGCGCCTGCCGCCTCGGCAGCGCCCCTGCTCGCGGTTCGCGACGTCAGCGTCGTGTTCGGCGGCATCATCGCGTTGAACGGCGTGTCGTTCGATATGAAGAAGGGACAAATTCTCGGATTGATCGGCCCGAACGGCGCCGGCAAGACCACCTTGTTCAATTGCCTCAGCCGGCTGTACCAGCCGAGCAAGGGCGATATCCTGCTCGAGGGCGAAAGCATCCTGAAGCGCCCGGCGCACAAGATCTCCGAGATCGGCATCGGCCGCACGTTTCAGAACGTCGCCTTGTTTCCCAATCTTTCCGTGCGCGACAATGTCCGCGTCGGCACTCATGCCAGCACCAACAGCGACATCATCAGCGATTCGCTGACGCTACCCTGGGTGCGAAGGGGCGAAGCCGCGCTCAACAGGCGCGTCGATGAGATCCTCGACTATCTCGACCTGCAGAGCGTCGCCGGCCT
>JAQGJO010000581.1 GCA_028290595.1 Hyphomicrobiales bacterium
GCGCCCCCGCCTTGCCTGTCCATTTCGCTGCCGTCCCCATGGGGACGATCAGTCCGTCGGCATTGGCGAATTGCAGAGCCGCATTGATGCCGGCGGTCCGGCTCAGGGCGATATCGCGCAACCGGTCGCTGCGATAGTGCGGATCGTCGAGACCGGACGTCGCCTCGGCAGCCTCCAGCAGAGATTGCCCGTAGGGTATCTTGTCCGGATGCGCGCTGTTCCAGCGGATGATGTCGGCGAGCGAACTCATCCCGCACGGATTGCCATGCTCGGCGAGGAAGGCGTTGAGCGCGGCCCTGAACTCGGTGCGGAAGACGCTGGAACGCACGTCAAGCAATTGCTCGGCGCTCGGCACGTCGCAAGGATCGATGATCGTCACGCTGGCCTCGGCCAGACGCGAGAGCATGGTCTCGAATGCCGGCAGCAGCGCTGCTATATCTGCCCGGTCGGCAATGGTTCTGCGCGGCACGCCTAGTCTGATTGACTTGAGATCTCGGGCCACTGCTTCGCGAGGTGGCGCCAACGCCATCTCGAGCGAGGCCGTATCGCGGATGTCGGCGCCGGCGATCACCGTCATCACCAGGGCGGCATCTTCGACGCTGCGCGCCAGGGGGCCGGGCGAATCCTGGCTCGTCACGAGAGGCACCACGCCCGATCGGCTGACCAGGCCGACGCTTGGCTTGAAGCCGACGAGCGAACTGACGCAGGCCGGTGTCTGGATTGAATTCTGCGTCTCGCTGCCGATGGCAACCGGAACGAGGCCGGCGGCAACGGCCGCGGCCGGCCCAATGCTCGACCCCAGCCCGCGGCCATATTCGAATCCATGCGGATTTTTCACCACGCCACCGGCGCCGCTGAAACCCGACGGCATGACATCGGAGACATAGTCGGCGAACTCCGTCATGTTCGCCTTGCCGAAGATGATCGCGCCCGCATTGCGCAACCGCGCGACCAGTGTCGCATCTCGTTGCGCCTTGAAGCCGGCGAGCGCCGCGGCGCCTGCCGCCATCACCTGCCCGGCGACGGCTATGTTGTCTTTCAGTAGGACGGGAATGCCGTGCAACGGGCCGAGCGCACGGCCCTCGGCGATGGCAGCGTCGGCGCGCCGCGCCTGTGCCTCAAGATCGGGAGCGAGCGCGCGGATCGCATTCAGTGTTGGGCCTGATCGGTCTAGCGCTTCGACTCGGGCGATATAGAATGCGACCGCTTCGGCGACAGACAGGTGTCTGTCCAGAAAGGCCTGTCGGAGAGCGGTAATCGAGCCGTTTAATAACAGGTCTTCCAACAACACGTCTTCAATCGCCGGCGTCATCAGATGGTCCGTTCTATCGATGGATCATTCGGCGGCGAGAGGCCGGTGGCCGCGCTCATACTCTTCCTGCCATTTCACAACGTCCTGCCATGGTTGATCGGCAGGCATGTCGAACGAGCCGGCGCGTTGCTTGAAATCCAGCGAAGGGTCATGCGCCGGCAGCGGCAGGCCATCTTCCATCTCCTGGAGCTTACGCAGCAACAGGCGGCGATAATACATGACCGCCTTGTCGCTGGTTCCCAGATGCTCTTGCGTGCGGTCGAACAGGGGCCCCATGCTTTCCTGGACGGCGCGATCCTGGATCGCGGCGCCGTTCACGCCGGAGAAATTACCGCGCTTCATGCGCTCACGGTTCTGCAGGTGCATGTTCGCGAGGTTGTGCTCGGTCTTGTAGTCGGGCTTGTCGGCGCGATGTCCCCAGTTGGAATAGATCGCTTCGGGGTTGAGGGGGCGGTCCAGGTCGAAATGAATATAGAAGGTGAAACAGCTATAATCGTCGATCGGATGCCAGCCCTTGAACAGGCGGGATTCCTCCGGACCGGTGGCGATGTAGCAATAGAACGGCGCGATCCATTCAGTCGAACGCACATAGCGCATGTTCGGATCGCTGGCCTGGCGGATCGCACCCACACGCATGAGATAGGGCGTTTCCTCGCACTGAATGTCCGGCGAACCATCCGACATCAGCACGGCCATGGATTGCCAGCCGACACCGGACCAGCTTGCGTTATCGGCCAAATCGAAATCGCGGTGCAGATAGTTGGGGTGGGCCGGGTCAAGATCGCCCTCGACGCCCTGAAGGTAATTATTGTCCTGATACATTTTCACGACCAGGAGCTGCTCGGGCGGCAGATCCAGCCATGGAAATTTCGGGAACGGCGGCTCCATTTCCTTCGGACCCATGTAAGCCCAAAGCAGGCCGCCGGCTTCGCGCACCGGATAGGCCGGCACGCACAGCCGTTGCGGGAACGTGACGTGAACCGGTTCCGGCGGCGTCTCCAGCACCTGGCCGGACGCGCCAACCTTCCAGCCGTGATAAAGGCAGCGCAGACCGCCTTCTTCATTGCGGCCATAGGCCAGGGATGCACCACGATGCGGGCACACTTCGTTGACCAGGCCGCAGGCGCCTGACGGATCGCGGAAGGCGACGAGGGATTCGCCCAGAATGCGGATGCGTGTCGGAGCGCCGCCTGCTTCGGCCAGTTCCTCAAGCTTTGCGACGGGAATCCAGTAGCGGCGCATGAAGTTGCCCATCGGCGTTCCGGGGCCAACCTGGGTCAATGCCATATTCTGTTCATGGGTCAGCATCGTTCACCTCGCTGCCATTCCAAATCAGACGCAAATCATAACGCAAAGTCATAACTGGGAAACCGCAATCCCTGTCCATGACGCGGATTTCTCAATATAATTGTGAAACGCAAATTTGTAAACGGCAGCGCCCGGCGCCAAGCCCGCGTGCGTAAACTATGATATCGCATTGAAAACATGGCGACGAATGTTATGTAGCTGTCCCCAACTCTATGGAAGCGGTCAATCGCATGTGCGACTCAAATGTGCCTAAGGTTCCCGGCTGGAAGGGCTGGATCGACGTTCCGCTTCCGTCGATTTCCGGCGCGCCGCTGCCTTGGGTCGATCTCTCGCATCCGATTACCGAGACGCTGTCGCGCATCCCGTTCTTTCCGCAGCCGAAGATCGGGCGCTGGATGAATTATCCGCCGGTCAACGTGACCGAGATTCACATGGTGGTGCATCACGGGACGCACTTCGATGCGCCCCGGCATTTCGTCGAAGACGGTCCGACGATCGATCAGGTGCCGCTTGAGCGCTTATATGGGCAGGGCGTCATCTGGCGGATCGATAAGCCGCCGCGCGGCGCGATTTTCGCCGCTGATCTGGAACAGGCAACACCGGCGATCAAGCGCGGCGATATCGTGCTGATCGACACCGGCTGGTGGGAGCAGATCAATACCGACACCTACGAGGATCATCCGGTGCTGACCGAGGAGGCGGCGTACTGGCTGATCGAGCATGGCGCCAAACTCGTCGGCGTCGATTCCAGTTCGACGGATCTGGCGGTCCACTATCGGCCGGACGATTTCGACTATCCGGTTCACCGCACCTTGCTGACCCATGGTGTGCTGATCGCCGAGCATATGACAAACCTGACGTGCCTGGCCGGTCAGCGTGTCGAGATCATGTTCCTGGGCATCAATATCGTCGGCTCGGATGGTGCCCCGGCCCGGGTGGTGGCGCGGCCGTTCGTCGAGCGGACGTGAAGGAACAGGCTTATTTCAGCAGATTCCAGTCTTGCTTGACGGTGAAAATCTGGTTCGCGCGCCCTTGCAGCCGATCCAGAAGATCATAGAACAGCTCACGCTCTTTGGCCGCGAGGACGATCAGGAACTCGCGCTCCATTGTCCCGATCATCTGTTCTATCTGGCTGTTGATACGCTTTCCCTTGGCGGTGAGGGAGACGATCACGCGACGCCGGTCGGCCTTGTCCTGATCGCGGGTTGCGACGCCCTGGGTGACGAGGCTATCGACGATCCGGGTTACCTTGTCCATTTCAAGCGTTGTGTGGCCGTTGATTTGCGATGCAGTCAAAGGCCCATAGCGGCCGAGCAGCGTAATGACTTTCCAGCCATGGACAGGCCGCCCGAATTTCTGGACATAGGCATTGGCGACCGACCTGTTGATCTGGGTAGCCAAAAGCGAAAAACGATAGAAGGAACGCTGTTCCAGATCGAGCCGGATCGTTCCTTTGGCAGTCTCGGTGATCTTCTTGCTCATCGATTCCCGGTTCGCAAATCGCTCAAACATCGCCTGAGTCCGAATCGCTACGCTAGCGAGACAGCATTGGCAAGCCGATCCGGCTCTGGAACAAGCCTCTAACGGCTTCATTCCTCAAGAAAATTCAGGAGATCTAATTCGAACTATTCGATTTGCGTGTCAGGCGGGGCAGGACTTCCGCGCAAAAATACGGAAGCTCATCCAGGTAATTGACGAACGAAACCGCGATGCCGGCTAGGCCTGTCGCTTCGATGCGCGCGATCTCGGCTGCGATGTCGTCGGGGCTGCCGACCAAAGGATAAGTGCCGTGCCCGGCGGCAAAACGGACTCTGAATTTCTGCAATTCATCGGCAGAAAAGGATTTCGCGAAGCGCGATTGAACATCCATGAGCCGGTCGACGGCGACCCAATCGCCATGCAAATTTGCATAATGATTGTAGTAGTCCAGGGCCTCCTGCCGTGTCGGTCGGCAAACGACATGGCCGACGCCGAGGACATCGATCGTCCGGCCATGCTCGCTTAATGCGCGTGCTTTGAGAGCGGCGACATCGCGCTGCGCCTTTTCAAGATCGGTGAGGGAAGTGAACAGAAGATCGGATTGCTCGATGGCGAACTGGCGTCCTTCCATTGAGGCGGCGGCGTTGAGGATGATCGGTTCGATGCCCGGTCTCGGCGCCGACACCGTCTGCTCAAGATGGAAATGGGTGCCGTGCCAATCGAATGGTCTATCCGATCGCCACAACTGTCGAACGATGTCGAGCCATTCGCGTCCGTAGGCGTAACGATCCTTGTGGTCCTGCGGCAGGTCGAGGCCAAACATGCGGTACTCGGGCTCGTTCCAGCCGCAGACGACGTTCAGCGCAAATCGTCCCCGGCCGATCTGCGCCAATGTCGCGAATTGCTTTGCCGCCATGACCGGATGCGTGAAGGCGACATGGACGGTTGAAACGACTGTCAGACGCTGCGTGACCGCGAGCAGAGCTGCCGCCCAGGTCGTCGTCTCGAGAGAACTCATATGGAATATGCTGGCGCCGTCATAACCGCGCCATCGCGCTATCGGCAGCAGAAAATCGATGCCGGCATTGTCCGCGATGATGGCAACCTGCCGGTTCTCGTCCCAATTGCCGGGCCAGCTTTCGGGAACCGTGGTCGCCGCCTGGCCGCCCGAACAATTTGCCGCGAAGAGGCCAAGCTTGAAATGCCGGTGTGCGCCAGAGTTGTTCCGCATCGTCAGGGCCATGAGCAACCTTGGGTGAGATTAGGTTATGCGCTCCAGTAATTATTTGTATTTAACAAATATATGGATGCGTGCCAACCGGCTGGATGCACAATCCTTGGGCTTTCTCGCCTTGGGCTTTCTTGCCTTAGGCTAGCGGTTTACGCCAAGCGCGCGTGAAATCTCGCTCGCGGCTTCGAGGACGGCATCTTTGATCTTGCTGGAAATCTGCAGGCCGAGTTCGGAGCCCTGGGCAGCGACGACGCTGATGCCGGCGACGATCGTGCCCGATGCATTTCTGACAGGCGCGGCGACCGCGGCGACATTGCCAAAGAATCCTTCGCTCAGAGCGTAACCCCGGGCGCGATCGAGTTCGATCAGTTCCAGCAGGTCATCGACGGAACGCGGTGTGCGATCGGTAAACTTCTGCAGGGTGACGCCGCGGAACAGACGTCTTATCGCAGCAGAGTCTTTATCCAGGAGAAGCACGCGGCCCATGACGGTGGCGTGCGCCGGGACCGAAGCGCCGATGCTGATCGTGGGTGTGAATGGAGACGGTGTGAGATGCCTCAGGATGTAGATGGTGTTGCGGTTTTCCAGAACGGCGAGATGGGCGGTGCAATTCGTCTGGTCGCGCAGGCGCGACAGGATCGGGCTGGCGACGTCGGTCAGTGGCTGCGCCGCCAGATGTTCAAACCCAAGCGTCAGCACGCCGTGACCGGTGGCATAGAGATCGCCCGGTTCGCGCCGCAGCAGTTCCAGGTCGACAAGCGCCTGTAGGACGCGATGGGTCGTTGAACGCGGGATGGCGAGTTCCTGCGCGATTTCCGGAGCGGAGATGAGCCTGCGTGAGCGGTTGAAAAGCCGCAGGATTGCAATTGCCCGTTCCAGGCTCGGGACCTGACCCAATTTTCTCTCCCCTTACATAACGACGGGTCTTCCCAGGTAGAGCCCCGAGGTTGACAACCCACATTAGAATTATAATCTGTTCCAAGTACAAGACGTTGTCCCATATATGGAACATAATGCGAGGTTTGTCCATGCGCCTTCGTGCCGGGTTTTTGCTTGCCAGCACAATTCTGGCCGTCGTGCTTTCAGGGCCGTCTTATGCGCAAACATCTGCGCAGCCGCTTGAGAAAGTGCTCTATCTGCTGCCGGCGCCGGCGGCGCGGCCGGCCTTCGGGCCGTGGATGGTGGCCAAGCAGCGCGGCTATTATGCAGCCGAAGGCCTGGACATTGAATTTCAGACAGCGAAAGGCGGCGTCGATGTCGCCAAGCAGGTCGGCGTCGGCAATGCGCTGATCGGCGGTGCGCTGGGCGATACGCCGATTATCGTTCGCGGCAATGACGTGCCGATCAAGGCTGTGGCTGTTCTCGGCGGCGGCGGCCTCACCCAGCTCATGGTGCATGAAGATTCCGACATTAAAGGCCCGGCGGATTTGCGAGGCAAGACTGTCACCGTGCTGGCCTATCAGGATACGACCTTCTACGCGCTTCTCGGCATGCTTGCTCACGCGGGCATGACGAAGAACGACGTCGATATCCAGGCGGCAGGACCGAGCGGCATCTGGCAGTTATTCCTGGCCAGGAAGGCCGTCGCCATGGCTTCGGCGCCCGACTATATCGGCTACGTTCAGGAAAATGGCGGCAAGGTCCGCGTCATTCCGGGCGACGAGTTTTTCCCAAGCATGGCGCAGGCCATTCTGGCCTCCGACAAGACGATCAAGGAACGGCCAGACTTCGTGCGCAAGCTCGTACGCGCGACATTGCGGGGCATGACCGACATTGTCGCCGATCCGGCGGGCACGGCGATCGATTTCGTCAAGGCTGCGCCGGAGAATGCCGGCCGCGAAAAGACGGTCCAATCGATTTTCGAGTTCTACACGCAGTATGTTTACCGCGGACAGCCGAAGCCTGGTTTCATCGATCGGCAGAGATTGGCCAAACTCCAGGACTTTTATGTCGCGCAGCAGATTGCTCAGAAGGCGGTCCCCGTCGAGGACCTTTTCACCAACCAATTTATTGGTGAGTAATGCCAATCGTTCGGGAGGTTTAGATGAGTACGACAGACACCCAATCCTATGAAGACATGCTGGGCGACGCCCTGGAGAAGCTTCTTTCCGAAGGGGCGGGATCGCTCGAACAATTGGCCGACGGGCTGAACAAGCTTGGGCCATTGCCGGCCAGCGAGCCGGTTTGGACGCCGGAGTCTCTTCAGCGCGAATTGGCGCGGCTGGCCGCCTGAGGGCCATTCACCAGTTCCACGCTTTCATATGGATGATCAGATGCAGAACCGACAGGCAAAGGCGGCACCCACCGCGCAGGACATTCTCAAGACGGGCATTCTGAACCAGTGGTATCTGGTCTGCCGAGCCAGCGACGTCGGTGACAAGCCGATCAAGTTAAAGCGCCTCAATCAGGATATTGCGCTTTGGCGCGATGCCTCGGGAAGCGTCCATGCGGTCGAGGATTTCTGTCCCCATCGCGGCGCGCCTCTGTCGCGCGGAAGAGTCATCGATGGCAAGCTCGCCTGTGTTTATCACGGCCTGGCCGTCGATGGGACGGGAACCGTGACGGACGTTCCCCCGGTCGCCAACTGCCCCCTGGTCGGTCGCAAGATGATCCAGGGCTATCCTGTGCGCGAGGTCGCGGACGCCGTCTTTCTGTATTTCTCGAATGGCTTGAGCGACGACGTCCCGGAATTGCAGCTACCCGATCAGCTCGTATCGCGCGAATGGTCTGGCTTCATCTATGCGGCCGAATGGTCGTGCAACTATATGCTGCCGCTCGACAACCGGCTCGACCCGATGCATGCGGTCTATCTGCATGCGGATACATTCACGCTGCAATATGGCGTCAAGCAGAGCAAAATAGAAATTCACGACACGGCGGATGGATTTTATATCGAGCGGGACAATCAGAAGGGCGTCAATATCGACCGCACCGAGGTGACGTATCATCCCGGCAGTAATTTCTGGGTCTATACGCAGATTCCCTATCCGAAAGCGGCCGGCGGAAACTTCTTCGCCATTCTCAGCCATCTCACGCCGATCGATGAGGATCGCACCTATATGTGGGTGATGCGCTATCAGAAATCGGAAGGATGGCGCCGCGATCTCTGGCGCTTTCTGTATAAGAACCGTCTCGGGAAGCGCCATGACTATGTCATCGAACAGGATCGCGACCTCATAGAAGCGATCCCGGCAGGCGCACGCGGCCGCGAAACCATGATCCAGTGCGATGTCGGTGTTTCCCGCATACGCCGCATGCTGCTGAAGGAAGCGACGCAGCAGGCTGAGCGTTTTGGAGGGGCGATTGACGTGCAGGCGGCCGAGTGAACGGATCTCTTAGCCTCGACGATGCCATTTTATTTGTCGGTCTTGGCCGCATGGGTGGACCGCTTGCATCGCGTCTGGCGCAGGCGGGATTCGATGTCCATGTCCACGATGTCGATCGAACGGCTGTCGATCTGCTCACAGCGCGCGGGATGATCGAGGCTCCGGCTGACCGGCTTGAGCAGCTTCGATACCGGCGCACGCTTCTTTGCCTGCCGGACCCCAGCGTGGTTGCGAAGTTCTTGGAAGGCAGGTCGCTTGAACCTGACGCGGGCTATTCGCGCACGGTTGCGGATTTCACCACCGTTGCGCCGTCGTTCGCCAGACAGATGCAGCGCGTTCTCATCGATCGGGGAATTGACTATCTCGATGTGCCGCTCTCGGGCGGCGAAGCGGGAGCAGCTTCGGGAAAGCTCGTGGTGATGGCAAGCGGGTCCTCGGCAGGCTTTGCGCAGGTTGAGCCTGTGCTCCGCACTGTCGGCACCATCGTGCATTATCTCGGAGGGATTGGCGCGGCGAGCCAGATGAAGGCGATCAATCAGTTCGTCTATCTCGCCTACAACGCCTGCTTTGCTGCCGGGCTCAGCATGGCAAAGACCGCCGGGCTGCCAGAAGCGGTCACCCTCGATATGCTGCGCAACGGCGCGCCGCGGCATCCGCTGATCGAGGATCGATTGGGGAAAGTGCTGGCCAGCGGCGGCAAAGACGGCTTCGCCATTTGGCGCTGCCTTAAAGACCTGAACTGCCTCGACGATATTCAGCCGTCCGGTCTGCCCGGTTCGCTCCACGACGCCATCAAGCTGGCCCTGGAAGAGGCGAAGGCCAATGGCCTCGGCTCGCACGACATTCTGGCGA
>JAQGJO010000587.1 GCA_028290595.1 Hyphomicrobiales bacterium
CCGCTTCGGCAAACTCCCGGAACAGGTCAAGGCGTTGATCGAGACGCATCGGTTGCGCATCTCGGCGAAGCTTGTGGGCATCGTCAAGATCGACGCCCACAGCGAGGCGGCCAGCCTGCAGTTCATGGAAAAGCCGCCGATCGACCCGATCAGGATCATCACGCTGATCCAGAAGAACCGCCACATCAAGCTGGCGGGCCAGGACAAGCTGCGCATCTCCGCCAACATGCCGGACCTGGCAGCGCGCGTGATGCAGGTGAAGCAAACCATCAAACAACTGCTCGCATAAAGACGTATGACAATGAACCTGGTGTTGCAGGGCCCCCGGGCCAATATTGCGCTGCTCAACGAGATCGCGGCGCTGGCCCGGCCTGCAAAAGTGGTGGCGCTGGGCGAACGCGCGGTGCGCTGCGAAGACGTGGATTGCTCGCTCGAAGCCAGGCATGCCGTGGAAGCGGCCGCGTACGCCGCCCAGGTGGACGCGACCTTCATCGAGGCTGGGCGTACGCTGGCCGACTTCCGGCTGGTGGCGATGGACATGGACTCGACCCTGATCACGATCGAGTGCATCGACGAGATCGCGGACATGCAGGGCCTGAAGCCCCAGGTGGCGGCGATCACCGAGGCCGCGATGCGCGGCGAGCTCGATTTTGCGGCCAGCCTGACGCGCCGCGTGGCGCTGCTCAAGGGGCTGGACGCCTCCGCCCTGCAGCGCGTGTACCACGAGCGCCTGTGCATTTCGATGGGCGGCGAGGCGATGCTGGCCGGCGTGAAGGGGGCGGGCCTCAAAACGCTGCTGGTGTCGGGCGGCTTTACCTTCTTCACCGAGCGGCTCAAGGAACGCCTTGGCCTGGACTACACCAACGCGAACCTGCTCGAAGTCGAGGACGGCAAGCTGACCGGCCGCGTGGTTGGCGGCATTGTCGACGCCGACGAGAAGATGCGCACCGTGCAGCGCGTATGCGCCGGGATGGGCATCGATCCGCGACAGGCGATCGTGATGGGGGACGGCGCCAACGACCTGAAGATGATTGGAATCGCCGGGCTGTCGGTCGCGTTCCGCGCCAAGCCGGTGGTGCGCGCCCAGGCGAGCGTCGCGCTCAACTTCAGCGGCCTCGACGGCCTGCTCACGATCCTCAGCTAAAACCTTTCCCCAAAACCGGGGTCAGAGCACGGTTTTCTTGAAACCTTTCCCCAAAACCGGGGTCAGAGCACGGTTTTTTGGTAATCTTTCTCGAAAACCGTGCTCTGACCCCGGTTTTTTTGCAAAATTGTCACCCGCCGCATCCGTACCAGCGGCACACCCACCCCGCCGGACAGCGCGAGCTCGAAGCGCTCGCATTCCTCGAACCCCAGCGCCCGGTACAGCGGCTCCCCCGGCAGCGTCGCCGTCAGCTCCAGCACACCGAATCCCGCCGCGGCAGCGGCCAGCGCGCAGTGCTTCATCAGCATCGTGCCCAGCCCGCGCCGCGCCATCGCCGGCTCGACGAAGAATGCCCGGATGCGCGCCGGCTCGGTAACCGGGTCGAGCAGCCGGTCCGGCTCGCTCTTGGCGTGATCGCCGCCGTACGCCGTCGAGCGCTTGCCCCAGCCGCCGCAGGCAACGATCGCCGCGCCATCCTCGATGACGAAATAGGTGCCATCCAGTACCAGCTGGGTATCGACGCCGAACACCTCGCGCGTCACTGCGGCGGCCTGGCCGCTGGAATAAAATCCCTTAGCCAAGCCGATTCCAGAGCGCCGGATCAGCTCCTGCATGGCCGGTATGTCCACCTCTTGGGCGGTTCTGAGCCGAAATCTGTTGTTTGTATGTTCCATACGTTTCCGCAACGCCGACAGGTGTAACAAGCTGTAATTCCCAAGCAGAATAATGCAAAATTTCTTATAGTAGGAGTATCTGGAGGAGCGTCATGAAAAAAGTAGCCATTATTGTTTCGCTCGCAGCGTTGGCCGGCTGTGCAGCGCCCCCGCCCGGCCCGGCCTACTACGGCAGCCGCGCCTATGCCGCGCCGGCCGACCCGAGCCAGTGGCGCGTCGTGTCCGTTACACCGGTTGCGCCCGGCACCGGCGCACGCGTCGCTGCGTCCGGCGCCACCGGCGCTACCACCAGCTCGGGCGTCCAGGACAACGGCGCCCCGCCGAGCACCGCCTCGCAGCCGGTGTACGTCGATCAGCCCATATATGTTCAGCAGCCGATGTACGCGCCCGGGCCGGTTTATGCGCCGGCGCCCATCTACGCGCCCGCGCCGGTGTACGCGCCCGATCCGTATTACTGGTGGCCGCCGATTTCGATCGGGCTGGGCTTCAACTGGAGCCACTTCAGCGGCGGGCACGGCTGGGGTGGCCGCGGTTGGGGTGGACACGGCGGAGGCCGCGGCTGGGGCGGACGCGCCGGCCATCACTGATCACCCAGATGCGGACAGCCCGCCCAGGGCTGTCCCGCCACGCCTCGCCGCAGCTCTGCCTGCGACAAAAAGCACCAAAATGGGGAATCTTGAGCCTATAAGGCCCTGAAACACAGAATTTCCCCGAAGTTCCCGCCTCTACGCCCCTTTCCTTACGTTTCGCTTACGCAATCGTGATCTGTTTGCAACAAGCGACGCGCCACAGCAATCAATTGCTGTTATCCAATTGCTATCCTACAATGAGCCGATCGGTGGACGGTTACGCGACCGGCTCCAGCGTACGGCAACATAAAACACACTACGGAGACAGCAAATGAATTTCAAGTTGAAAGCATTGGTTGCAGGTGTAGCACTTGGTTTTTCGATGTCGGGCATGGCTGCGGAGCCCATCAAGATCGGGGTATCCGGTCCGTTCACGGGCGGGTCGGCGCCGATGGGCACGTCGATGCGCGACGGCGTAAGGCTGGCGGTTGCCGAGATCAACGCCAAGGGCGGCGTGCTGGGCCGCAAGATCGAGCTGATCGAGCGTGACGACGAGGCCAAGAACGAGCGCGGCGTGCAGATCTCGCAGGAGCTGATCAACAAGGAGCGCGTGGTGGCCACGGTCGGCTACATCAACACTGGTGTCGCGCTGGCGTCGCAGCGCTTCTACCAGCAGGCCAAGATCCCCGTGATGAACAACGTCGCCACCGGCTCGGTCGTCACCAAACAATTCCCCGACCAGCCGCAGAACTACGTGTTCCGTAACTCGGCCAACGACACCATCCAGTCCTCGATGATCGTGCAAGAGGCGATCGAGCGCCGCAAATTCAAGAAGGTCGCGATCCTGGCCGACTCCACCAACTACGGCCAGCTGGGCCGCGCCGACCTCGAAAAAGCGCTCGACAAGCGCGGCCTAAAAGCCGTCTCCACGGAAAAATACAATATCAAGGACGCCGACATGACGGCCCAGCTGCTCACAGCCAAACAGGCCGGCGCCGAAGTGGTGCTCACCTACGGCATCGGCCCCGAGCTTGCGCAGATCGCCAACGGCATGGAAAAGATCGGCTGGCACGCGCCGATCATCGGCAGCTGGACGCTGGCGATGGCCAACTTCATCGACAACGCCGGCAAGAACGGCGAAGGCACGCGCATGCCGCAGACCTTCATCCAGGACCCGAGCACGCCGAAGCGCAAGTCCTTCATCGACGCCTCCGTCAAGGCCTACAACCCGCCGGGCGGACGCATGCCTTCGGCAGTGTCGGCGGCCCAGGGCTACGACTCGGTGTTCCTGCTCGCCGC
>JAQGJO010000016.1 GCA_028290595.1 Hyphomicrobiales bacterium
ACCGGTCTCCATGCTCTCAGATTGATCGGGAGCGGGCTATTCGACCGTTTTGAAAAGCTCAACATTATCCTCGGCCATCTCGGAGAAGCTCTGCCTTTCATGCTGTTTCGAATTGACGAAAGGATTGCCTGGTCTCCTTTGGGCTATCCCGCGAAGAAAAAGGTCTCCGAATACTTTCAACGGAACTTCTTCATTACCACCGCGGGAAATTGCAGAACGCAGCCGTTTCTCGCGTCTCTCCTTGAAGTGGGAGCAACGAGAATTCTGTTTTCGACCGATTACCCCTTTGAAGAGGTTAGGAGGGCTTCACAATGGTTCGACGGCCTTCCCATTGGCGAGCACGATCGACAGCTCATGGGGCGCGAGAATGCTTTGAAGCTATTTGGTCTCTCCAAATGAAATGACGGCATCGCAACAGCTCGACGTTGTCAATTTCGCACTCACGTTATGCGACACGCATAACGTCAATTATGCTCCTGCCTCGTCCGCAAAAACGAGCGCATCATTTGGCGAGCTGCTAAACTTGAGAGGCCAGACGGCCGTCAACGCATCACCAACAGCAACATGGTGCGCCGCAGATCTGGCGTTGCGCTTAAATTTTCTCGCGATAGACGGCGTGTAGGACTTCCCCTGCTGATGCGCGCTTTGTCGCCTTGGCTAGATTCGGCAATCGCGATTCCGCCTTCGTTTTGGAACCATGTTGATCGAAGCGGGAATGGAGCCGGATCATGTCCGCCGTTTGCTGACGATTCCAGTGGGTCTCGAAGCGCCGAATACGCAGAAAACGCTACCCCGCCAAAGGCGCAGGTGGTTCATCTTAAAAGCGAGGACGGAAAGTGAACAGATTTGGCTAGCCCTAGCGGGCAACCAGCCGATGGCCCAGACCGAAAATATCAAGGAGATGGTGCCCAGGGGCGGAATCGAACCACCGACACTGCGATTTTCAGTCGCATGCTCTACCAACTGAGCTACCTGGGCGTCCTGCGCGGCGTCAACGGCCGGAAGGTGCGGCCTTATAGGAAGCGGGCGGCGGGTTGTAAAGGCCGGAATGGATTGAATTCAGGCTTTGATCCCAGGCTTGAAAACGAAACTGTGACATCCGCCGTAGATCGGCCTCATCAGCCCGGAACAGAGCCACAACAAGGGCTTCAGCGCTTGGGCTTCAGCGCTCGTCCTCATCGGGGACGCTGCCGTTCTCCTCGTCGTCCTCGCTCGGCTTGACGGGGATGGCGTAGGAGCCGCGCAGCCAGCGGCCGAGGTCGACGTCGGCGCAGCGGCGGGTGCAGAACGGGCGGTATTCGGGCGTCGCCGGGCGGCCGCAGATGGCGCATTTGCCCAGGTCTGGGGAGGCGTCGGCCGCCACGGCTGTGAATTTCGAGACGAGATCGGACATGGTCGAACCTCAGGCTGTTCAGATGCGGTTGAGCCACAACATATGGGCAGGATAACCCTCGCCCGCCAGTAGGCCCATGGTCTCGTTGAGCGGCAAGCCAACGACGCTGGTGTAGGAGCCGACGAGCTTGACCGGGAAAGCACCGGCGAGGCCCTGAATGGCGTAGCCGCCAGCCTTGCCGCGCCATTCGCCCGACGCGAGATAGGCCTCCAGCTCCGGTCCCGAGAGCCGCTTGAAGCGCACGCGCGTCTCGACCAGGCGGCGGCGCTCGCTGCCCTTGGGGGTGATGAGGCTGACGGCGGTCCAGACCCGGTGGGTGCGGCCGGAGAGCAGCCGCAGGCAGGCGCCGGCCTCCTCGGCCAGTTCGCATTTCGGCAGGATGCGGCGGCCGACGGCCACTACCGTGTCGGCCGCCAGAACGAAGCTGTCGGCCATGCCCTCGCGTCCGCGGGCGATCTTGGCTGCAGCCTGGGCTTTCTCGCTGGCCAGCCGCACGGCAAGCGCGCGCGGCAGCTCGCTGCGTTTCGGCGTTTCATCGAGATCGGCTGGGATCAGCGCGTCGGGCTCAATGCCCACCTGCTGCAGCAGGGCAAGACGGCGCGGCGATGCTGAGGCAAGGATAAGGCGAGGGCGCCAGCCGCTTTCGGATGTGCGATCTTTGGCTGCCATCAGCGCCTATTTGAAGCGGTAGGTGATGCGGCCCTTGGTCAAATCGTAGGGCGTCATTTCAACGAGCACTTTGTCGCCCGTGAGCACGCGAATGCGATTCTTGCGCATCTTGCCAGCGGTGTGCGCAATGATTTCGTGCTCGTTCTCAAGCTTGACGCGAAAAGTCGCGTTGGGCAGGAGTTCGGTCACAAAACCGGGGAATTCAAGGAGTTCTTCCTTCGCCATAAAACCTCATCCAATGCCGGCGCGAGGACGCGCCTAAATGTTAATTTCCGTAAATTTGCGCGGAAACTACTGCAAGCTCCGCCATTTGTGAACTGTGCGGAGTGTCATATGCTCGAAATAATGTCAGTTGCAGCGCAAACAAGCGTTGATCAGGCTTCCGCCTCGACCGGGAGGTTATCGGCATCCTGCCGCTGCAGCGCCTTATAGCGCCGGTAAGCGAATGGCAAATGCACCAGGTAAAGGATGCTGAGGGAGGCCAGAACCTCCATCGGGAAGCTATAAAGCAGCAAAATCGCCACCGCGACGCCAAAAAGCACGACAATGAAATATTCCCGCGGCACCCGGCCCATTTCCTTGCCGGACCAGTGCGGAAGCCGGCTGACCATCAAAAAGGCGATCAGCAGCACGTAAACGATAATGACGATCGTCGTCGGCCGGGTTTGCGGCAGGCCGAAGAACGAATGCGTCAGATAGATCGGCAGCAGCACGACGATGGCGCCGGCAGGCGACGGCATGCCGACGAAGAAACGCGCTGCCCAGGACGGTTTGTTGGGATCGTCGATGGCGACATTGAAGCGCGCCAGCCGCAGGGCGCAGGCGATGGCATAGACCATGGCCGCGAACCAGCCGGCGGATTTGATGTCGTTCAGGCTCCACATATAAAGGATCATCGCCGGGGCGACGCCGAAGTCGATGAAGTCGGCAAGCGAATCAAGTTCGGCGCCGAAGCGTGAGGTGGAATCGAGCGCCCGCGCCAGGCGGCCGTCGAGCCCATCGAGAACCGCCGCACCGGCGATCGCATAGACCGCAAGATCGAAGCGCGCTTCGATGGCGTATCGAATGGCGGTGAGGCCGAGACACAGGCCCAGCAAGGTGACGAGATTGGGCAGCACATAACGCAGCGGCACGCGCGTGAAACGCCGCTTGCGGTTGGCGCCGTTCGCCGTCTTCGCATCCACTTTGGTCAGGCCGTCGTCCATTATCGCTTCCGTTTCACGACGTTCTGAAATTGCGGCGCGGGATGCGCGAAGCGAGATCGGCGATCACGGTTTCGCCGGCGACGGCCTTGCTGCCGATATCGACCAGCGGCACGGCAGAATCAGGCATATAGACATCGACGCGCGAGCCAAAGCGGATGAGGCCAATGCGCTCGCCCGGCTGCACCTGATCGCCCTCCTTGCTGAAGCTGACGATGCGGCGCGCGATGAGGCCGGCGATCTGCACCACGCCGAACGTGCCCGCATGGGTCTCGATGACGAAGCCGTTGCGCTCGTTGTCCTCGCTCGCCTTGTCGAGATCGGCGTTGAGGAAAATGCCGGGCTTGTAGGCGACGCGCAGAATGCGGCCGGCTACGGGTGCGCGATTCACATGGCAATCGAACACCGACATGAAGATCGACACGCGCTTCACCGGGCGTTCGCCCAAGCCCAGTTCCGGCGGCGGCACGAAGGCGCCGACCGAACAAACGATGCCGTCGGCGGGTGACACTACCAGCGTCTCGTCGACCGGCGTGACCCGCACCGGGTCGCGGAAGAAATAGGCGCACCACAATGTCAGGATGGCGCCGATCCAGCCGAGCGGCGCCCAAATCCAGCCGAGGATGACTGAGGCAATCGCGAACCCTGCAATAAACAGGTAGCCTTCCGGGTGGATCGGCGTGATCTGCTTTTTGACACTATCGAGAATGCTCATCAGTCGGCTCCCAGCGCCGCGATTGGCGGCCGAAGCGGTCTTTTGCCATCTAACGCCGTCAAAGTCACGGGTCGCTGTGCATAGCGGAACGAAAACAGCCTGATATGCAGGGTTGATTGCGCAATGGCGACCGCCACGGGCTAACGAATCTGCTGGACCCGCGCAAAGCGGAATTTATAGTCGCGGCGACGAACAGGGTGAGAACGCAGGGCGAAAACGCCCGATATCGGGAGGATCATCGAAACTCTATGCATCAGCGCGTGTTCATTGTGGCGGCCATCGCCCTCACCGGTATGCTTAACGGCGCAGCGGCCCAGCAAGCTGGTTCTGCCGCTCCCGATTTCTACCGCGGCAAGACCATCAGTATCCTGATCGGCGCACCGCCGGGCGGCGGCTTCGATCTCGCCGCGCGGCTCGTGGCGCGGCATCTCGGACGCCAGATCGCCGGCCAGCCGGCATTCATCCCGCAGAACATGCCGGGCGCCTCGGGCGTGAGAGTCATCGACTATCTGTTCAGCGTCGCCCCGCACGACGGCACGACCATCGGCATCACCCTGCCTTCTTCCTATCTCTCCAAAGTGCTCGACACCGGCGAAGGCGGAAAGCCGCATCAGATGACCTGGATCGGCCGGCTCGCCGCCTTCCGCGGCTATGGCGTGGTGTGGAACGACGTGCCGGTGAAGACCTTCGCCGAGGCCAAGGAGCGCGCCGTCTCCATGGGTGCGGAAGGCCCGACCGGTCTTGCGGCGGTGACGATGTCGGCGCTGAATGCGCTCGGCGGCTCGAAGTTCAACATCGTGAAAGGCTATTCCGGCAATGCCGACCAGGGTCTTGCCATGCAGCGCGGCGAGATCCAGGGGTCGGGCTCGCTGAGCTGGGAATATATCGACAGCCTCGACTGGGTGAAGCAGGACAAGATTCGCTTCATCTTCAACATCGGCCTGTCGCGCTATCATCGCATTCCCGACGTGCCGACCGTCGCCGAACTGATCGACAATGAGGACGACAAGGCGGTTGTGCGGCTGATCGCCAGCAGCACCGAAATCGGCCGCGCTTTCGTCGGGCCGCCCGGCATTCCGCCGGATCGGACGGAGATCTTGCGGCAGGCGTTCACGGCGATGATCGACACGCCGGAATTTCGCGACGACGCGGACAAACTGAAACTCGAACTCGAGCCGCAAACCGGCGCGCAGATGCAAAAGCTGGTAACGTCGGCGATGAATACATCGCAGAAAGTCATCGATCGCACGCGCGGCTTCATGCCCGGCTTGAAATGAACGTCAGCACAATCCTCACAGGTGAAACATGATCCATCGCGCCCTCTTTGCAACCCTGCTTGGCATTTCGCTATGCGGCGCTTCCCTCGCGCAGGCGGCGACAAAGCTGGTCATCGGAACTGTCCCCAATACCGGTGATGGGCCGATTATCTGCGCCATCGAGAAAGGCTATTTCAAGGAACTCGACATCGATGTCGAACTGGTCTCGTTCCGCACCGCCTCCGACATGACGCCGATGGTGGTGCGCGGCGATATTCCGATCATGGGCGGCGGCGTCAGCGTGTCCTATTTCAACGGTGTGGCGCAGGGCATGCCGCTGCGTTATTTCCTCAGCCGGGCGCAAGGCCGCGTGTATCACAAGATCATCCTGCGCAAGGGGCTCAGCGAGAAGGTGAAGTCGATCGCCGATCTCAAGGGTCTGAAAATCGCCACCACAGCCGCCGGCGGTTTCTCCGAATATGAACTGGGCAAGGCGCTGGAAACGGCCGGCCTGACGCTCGACGATGTCGACACCAAGCCGCTCGCCATGCCGCAGACGCTCGCCGCGATGGTGAACGGCGCGGTCGATGCCGCCGTGCTTCTGCCGCCATTCGATACGGGCGCCCTGCGCGATGGCGCGACCTCGCTCGTCAGCCTCGAAGACGTCGTCAAGCCGACCATGGAAGTGAGCGGCCTCATCTACAATGTCGATTGGGCGGAGAAGAACCGCGATCTGCTGGAACGGTTCACAATGGCCTATATCAAGGGCGCACGCTATTTCCTCGAAGGCGCGCGCCACGGCGCCAACCGCGACGAGATCATCGATTTCTTTTTGAAGTTCGCGCCGGTGAAAAACCGGGCGATCTTCGCCGAGACCGAATGGTCCGAGGTCAATCCCGACTGCAAGATCATCCCCGCCTCGCTGCTCGACCA
>JAQGJO010000023.1 GCA_028290595.1 Hyphomicrobiales bacterium
GTGCTGCTGCGCAAGCTCGCCGGCAACCGGCCGCTGAAGCAGCATGGCGATGTGGCGCATGGGCCTGTGGTGGACGCGCCGGCGGTCCACCTGCCGGCGCCGGCTGCTTCCGCGCCGGTTCGTGAAATGGACCATGCGTAAACAACGGGGCCGGCCATGCCTTGATCCGGATTGGCTATCGTGCGATCCAACAGATCGCACGATAGATGCAGTTGCAGGACCTATGTACAAACGCACGCAGTCGATCGGCTTTGCCGTCAATCAAACCGCCCGTTTGATGCACAAGGCCATGCGCACGCAGCTCGATATCAAGAACATGCAGCCGGCCTTTCTGCCGGTTCTGCTGTGGTTGTCCGAGCAGGATGGTTTGACCCAGATGGAGCTGTCCAAGCGTGCGGCGATCGAACAGCCGTCGATGGCCGAGATCGTCAAGCGTATGGAGACGGGCGGTTTTATCGAGCGGCGGGCAGATCCGGATGACGGACGGCGGCAGACGTTGCATCTGACGCCGCTGGCGAAAAGATTGAGCCCGAAAGTCTATGACTGGCTCGAACAGAACAACGCCAGCGTCTGCGACGGTATCGCGGCCAGGGAGTTGGAAACTTGTTTCCGCGTGCTCGATCGCATGGTTGCCAATCTGGAAAGCCAGATTGCGCCTGCGGATGTTCCCCCTTCCGCATCGCGACGACGGGCTAAGAAGACGACGTAACGTTCGCGGCCTCGCCGCTCAGGCGGGCTAAAATGGCATCGGCGCGGGCAATCGCCTGATCCTGACGCAGGTTCTTGTCCTGGCTATGTGGATTGGCGCGGATCGTGCGGTATTGAGCTTCGACCATTTCGCGATCTTCATCATGCACTTTGGCATTCTCGATATCGAGCCGCTTCGTCAACTCTCCGTCGTCGATCAGGAAATTCCTCGAGATGGCGACGAAGTAGTAATGCGTCTCATCGGTCTCCGGCGTCACGAAATGGTCGAAGCGCAGGTCGAGCGCGCCGTCCTGATCCTCGTTGCGCACCAGGATGCAGACATTGCCTGGCGGTTCCCATTCCGAAATCGAGGAGCGATCGACCAAACCCTTGAAGTCGCGCCAGACCCTGTGCGCGGGCGGTGGTTCGACGTTGCGAAACACGCGTGTGCAGCGAATGCGGTCGCCGGTGGATTCGACGACCAGCGGATCGTCGGCGAGACGGGCGGCTGAAAAGGCGATCGTCTTGGCATGTACGAAAGCGACGTGGGACAGATCGAGCAGATTATTGGTGACGAGGCGCGCCGGGGCGCGCACGTAAAGACGCTGCACGAGGTCCGCATTCCATGCGGGGTCTTCGAGCCAGGGCAATGCGGGCAGCTTTTCGAGATCCGGTTCGGCATCGCCCATCCAGATCCAGAGCATGCCGTAGCGTTCTGCGGTGTGATAGGCGCGCGCCGCCAAATTCGCGGGTATGCGGCTTTGTGCGGGGATATGCATGCAGTCGCCCGACGTGGCGAACTGTATTCCGTGATAGGGGCAGGCGATGGTTTCGCCGATCACCTGTCCCATCGAAAGCGGCGCGCGGCGATGCGGGCAGATGTCGGCAAGCGCCGCAAACGAACCCGATGCAGTTCGAAACAAAACGATGTTTTCGCCAAGCAGCGTTCTGGCGACCGGCTGGACGCCGAGTTCCGCGGATGTCGCCGCGACATACCAATAGTTCCTCAGCATCGCTTGGTTCAGCCTGCTACGAATGCATTGGTGAAGAGGTCCGCCGCCGGCGTCGCCTCACGCACGATATCGTTGGCCAGATAGAAGCGTTGCACGCGCTCGATGCGCGCCGGATCGAACTGGCCGAGCTTCAGCCCGTCGGACACCGGATAGACCCGCTCGACATAGAGGCGGAGGATCTTGGCGTTATAGGGCTGCTCCGTCTCGGGCCGCCCGATCTCGCGCAGATAGGTAAGGGCTGCAGCGTCCGGATCGGCGATGATGTCCTGCACGCCTTTCAAAATGGCGTTGACGAAACGGCGGATCAAATCCGGACGCTTGCTGATCGTATCGTCGCTGGCCAGAATGGCCTGCGCCATGGCCGGGAAAGCACCGTCGATCTGAAAGGCTTCGACATCCACCTTGTTGCCTTCGAGCGTCGCCTGCCATTCCGGCGCGCCGACGATGGCGTGCAAGTTGCCGCTGGCCATCAATTGGGTGATGCCGCTGACGCCGACCGCCTGGATATCGGCGGAGTCCTTGCTGAGGCCGACGCTGGCGAGAATGCCGAGCAGATTATAGAAAGACGTGTCCTGGTAGGCGACGACGCCGATCTTCTTGCCCTTCAGATCGGGGAAACTCTTGATGCCGGCATCCTTGCGCACGATCAACTGGTGCAGAGCGCGGCCGCCTAGAAGGGCGACGCCTCTGACCGGAATACCATTGGGTCGCAGGATGATTGGCGTGTCGCCGATGCCGCCGGCGAGATCCGCATTGCCCGCGCCAACCTGCTTGGCGCCATCGACACCGCCTTTGGCCGCCTGAAAGATGATATCCAGGCCTTCGGCAAGGAAATAGCCCTTTGCCTTGGCGATCTGGAATGGTGCGAAAGCGGGAAGAACGGGGATCGTCGGGAAAAGGTAAGTCAGTTTATCCGCGGCAAGAGCGGCATGGGGAACGAGAATGCCTGCGGCTGCGAGCCCAAATGCGAACTGTCTTCTGTCCAATTCCATGACGCTGTCTCCACAGAACTCCTGTTCCTCGATTTAGAACATAGCAAAATCGAAAATACAATAGGGTCCTATGTATTTTGATATAGCGCCGTTCGGTCGTACCAATCCTTCCTCGACAGGCGGGAGAAGCTGGCCCTTGGGCAGCAAGGGTCGGATGAGGGTGGGCTACCCAAAATTCGATCTATATTTTTGCCGTCTCTGCTTTAGGATGCCCCATGGCCTCGCTCCGAGGCTGACGCGGGGGCGTATCATGACTCTCGATCTGACAGCATTCGGCTGGTTCCATTCGATCATAAGCCTTGTAGCGATCATTGCGGGCATAGTCGTCGTGAAAGACCTTCTGGCCTCGAAGGCCGACGGTCCCTGGAGTCTGCTTTATTTCGTCACTGCGGTAGCGACGAGCGTCACCGGCTTTGGCTTTCCGTTCACGCAGTTCCTGCCGTCGCATGGTGTCGGCGTCCTCTCGCTCATCATCCTGATCGCGGCGATACTGGCCCGTTACGTCTTCCACTACGCCGGTCCATGGCGCTGGATCTATGCAGTCGGTGTGACCTTAGGCGAATATTTCCTGGTCTTCGTCCTGATCGCGCAAGCTTTCTCAAAAGTGAACGCCCTGCACGCTTTGGCGCCGACTCAGTCGGAGCCGCCCTTTGCAGTCGCGCAACTGATTCTTCTTGCCATCTTCGTCGTGCTGACAATCGCCGCGGTGCGCAAGTTCAGGCCTGCAGTCCCACCAGCCAGTCTGGCGAGAGCGTAAGCTGTCAGTTCATCCTCATCCGACCCTTGCTGCGCAAGGGCCACCTTCTCCCGCAAGCGGGCGAAGGATTCAGCCGTCGACGTCGACCGTGCCGCTGTCGCTTTGCTGCTGCGTGCGCCAGAGATGGGCGTAGCGCCCGTTGCGGGCCACCAATTCGCCATGGGTGCCGGTTTCGACAATGTTGCCCGCGTCGATG
>JAQGJO010000071.1 GCA_028290595.1 Hyphomicrobiales bacterium
AAATATAAGGCGAAATTGAAGCAGTTTCCTCTTCCCTGACGAGGCATGAAAGGTTCGAAATGCGATTGTGGATCAAGGCGCCGCTGGCCATTCTGGCGAAAGACGCGGGCGGCGGGCTGGTGGTCGAGGGCGGCCGCATTGTCGAGCTTCTGCCGGCGGGAGCCACACCGGCCGCACCCGTGGACGAAACGTTTGACGCCTCCGAACATGTCGTCCTGCCCGGGCTGGTCAATGCCCATCACCACATGTTTCAGACGCTGACGCGGGCGCACCCGAAAGCGATCAACAAAGAGCTGTTTCCCTGGCTGCAGGCGCTGTTTCCGATCTGGTCGCGCCATGTCAACCCGGACAACCTACGCCTGGCGACGCGGCTTGCCTTGACCGAACTGCTGATGTCGGGCTGCACGACGGTCTCGGACCATCAATATCTCTATCCGCCCGGCCTCGACGCGGCGATGGACATTCAGGCCGAGGAAGCGACGAGGCTTGGCATGCGCATGACCCTGACGCGCGGCTCCCTCAACCTGACCGAGGCCGAAGAGGGCAATGCCCCCCGTGAAGCCGTACAGGATATCGATACTATCCTCGCCGATTGCGAGCGGGTGCTGGCGCGCTATCACGACAAGAGCGACGGCGCGATGCTGCGCGTGGCGCTGGCGCCCTGCGCGCCCTTCAATGTGTCGAAGCGCCTGATGATCGAGACGGCGCAGATGGCCGAGAAATACGATTGCCGATTGCATACGCATCTCGCCGAAACATTGGACGAGGTTGATTACTGCATGGAGAAATTCTCCTGCCGGCCAGTCGATTATCTCGAAGAGGTGGGCTGGATGAACAGCCGCGTTTGGCTCGCCCACGGCGTTCACTTCAACGACGACGAGATCAAACGGCTGGGCCATGCCTGCGTCGGCGTCTGCCATTGCCCGACGTCGAACATGGTGCTCGCTTCTGGCAAATGCCGGACGCTTGAACTGGAGGCGGCCGGCTCGCCGGTAGGCCTTGGTGTCGATGGCTCTGCCTCGAACGACAATTGCAATCTGATGGAAAGCGTCCGTCACGCGCTGATGATCAACCGGCTGCGATATAAAGCCTCCGAAATCACCCATTTCGATGCGCTACGATGGGCGACGGAAGGCTCGGCCCGCTTGTTGGGACGCAGCGATGTCGGAACATTGGCGGTCGGCAAGCAGGCCGATCTCGCGCTCTACCGGCTCGACGAACTGCGCTTCTCGGGCGCGGGTGATCCGCTGGCGGCGCTGGTCTTATGTGGCGCCCATACGGCTGATCGGGTGATGATCAAAGGCGAATGGCGTGTTATTGACGCTGTGCCTATTGGTATCGACATCAAGAAGCTGCGCCGCGAACACGGCGCAGCAGCCAGGGCGTTCGTCGAAGCGCTATAGTTCGGCCAGCAATATACCCAGAAGCCCTCATCCTCTGAGGAGCGCCTGAAAGGCGCGTCTCGAAGAATGAGGGCTTGGGATGCGCTGATATGCCCATGGAAGAGGCTTTTCTTACCTCAAGGCATACCTAAAGCGCGTGCCAGGACAGGCCGAACACGAACTGATTTTCGATCGAGCCGCCGTTCGCCGGAATGCGGTGATCGTTGCCGAACTTGTTGTACCAGTACTGCCAGCCGATGAAGGCGTCGACGAAGTTTGGCTTACCCATGAGCAACTGGCCGATATCGAGCACCAGGCGGTTCTGGGTCAGGAATTCTTGCTTCGTCTTGCAGCACGGCGAGCCGGGGATCATGCCGAAACCGTCAAGGCCCTTGGGCCAGACGAAATTGGCGAAGCCGCTGAATTTCAGCGGCAGACCAGTGAAGGTCAGGGGCTGCATGTAGACGGCTTCGAGTTTCGGCACGCCCTTGAATGTGACGGACGGCGTACAGATCAGCGGGCCGATGCCACAGTGATTCCATTCCTTGTAATAATAGAGCCCGACGTTGAACACGCCAGGTACGTCGAAAGAGACTGTCGGGCCGATGACGACATCGCGCTTCTGCGGTGCAAAGGTCGTGTTCTTGGTGTTGGCGTCGAAGCCGAAGCCGAGCGAGACATCTTTGATAATGCCGGGAACGGTAAATATCTTCGTGTTGCTGAGCGAGTTCAGGCTTAGGGTGCCGCGATAGAGGCCGTAAACTTCCGTTGCGCCATCGCCAACGCCGATGGCGTTGCCGGCGGTCGGGTCCTTATTGGTGGATTTCAGAAAATCGACGTTGAAGAAGTTCGTGCCGTATTGCCAGACATCGAAATGGGTGATGCTGACCACGCCCTTGGTGATCGGCACGCCATTGGGATTGGCAAGATTGAAGACGCCCGGCTCGCGCGCGTTTGTCTCGTACCAGAGGCTTATTTGCGTATCGTTGACGAAGAAGAACGGCGGCGGCGACGCTGGACTTTTCGGCGCGGCAACATCGGCGGCAATGGCCGGTGCTATCCCTAACGCAAGCGCGGCGCCCAATAAAAATGACTTACCCAACATCGTGTACCCCCGCACACCCGACGCGGGAGCGCGCACCATACGCTTCGCTCGCAATCGCTCACTAAGTGATAGATTGAGTCCCGCAAACAAGCGTGACTAAAAAAACCACAGAGCTGGAGGGATTTACAGAATTGTGCCGCGAGCGAATGCAACGCGCCTCTTGTTTTGTCATCTTTCAAAGAATGCTGACGACCGTCACAAAAAAGCAACAAGCGCAGTCAGGCCTGTCAGCTCATTGAACGCATACGCTCACGCACCATTAAAAGCTGCGCGGCAGTCGATGCTGCTATGATTGCGGGCAGCTTGCCTTCGATCGCACCAATGCCGATCGGGCAGACGAGCTTGCCGATCATCTCCTGCGTCAGCCCGATGTCGCGCATGCGATGCTCGAAGCGCGCCCGCTTGGTTTCCGATCCGATCAGTCCGACATAAGGAAAGCGCTGAGCTGCAATAGCTTTCGCGACAATCTCGAAATCCAGCGCATGCGAATGCGTCATCACGAGAATGAATGCATCGTGTTCCGCTGTATCTATCTCCGCCGTCGGAACCTCGCTGGCGATCGGCGTGACGTTCTGCGGCATCGCTTTCGGAAACATGTCGGCGCGCGGATCGATCCATCGCACCGCGAAGGGAAGCGGCGCCAGCGCTAGAACAAGCGCGCGTCCGACATGGCCGGCGCCAAACAGCAGTACCGTCGTCGGCTTCTCGTCGAACGTCTCTATATATTCATCTTCAGTGATCGTGTTCGGATCTTCACCGACCGGCGCGACCCGCCTTGCGATACGGCCATCGGCGCCGACTCGCGCGACGATATAGTGACGCGATGTCGCCTTGGCCAGCGCGCGCAATTCATCGGCGTGGCGCTGATCGAACGTCTCTATGCGAACCCAGACTCTGCCGCCGCAGCACTGGCCGAGGTCTGGACCCAATGCATGTGAACGTTCGGCGAAGGCAAGCTGCGCTTTCTTCAATGCTTCCTGCGCGTGACGGATCGCCTCCCATTCCAGCGCGCCGCCGCCGATCGTGCCGTTGAAACGTCCTGACGGGCGTACCACCATCCAGGCATCGCTGTCGCGTGGGCTTGAGCCTGCCGTGCGCGGCAACGTCACAAGCGCCCCGCTGCCTTCGCTGGCGATGGCATCCAGCAGGGGCGCGAACGGCGTCATGACAGTTTCGAAAGCGCATCCGCCGCCATCAGGATGCGCTCGGGCGTCGCTGGCGCGTCGAGCGGCACCTGATGCCCCGGCGCGATAGACTGCAGCGCGTCGAGAATGGCCGAATAGACGGAGATGGCCAGCATCAGCGGCGGTTCGCCGACAGCTTTGGAACGATAGATCGTCGCCTCGCGGCTCGGCTCATCGAGCAAAGCGACGCGGAAGTCTTCCGGCACATCGGAGGCAACGGGGATCTTGTAGGTCGATGGCGCATGGGTGCGCAGCACGCCCTTGCCGTCGAACACCAGCTCTTCCGTCGTCAGCCAGCCCATGCCCTGTACGAAGCCGCCTTCGATCTGGCCCTTATCGAGTGCCGGATTGATCGAACGGCCGACATCGTGAAGGATATCGACGCGCGTCACCTTCATCTCACCGGTCAGCGTATCGATCGCCACTTCGGAACAGGCCGCGCCATAGGCGAAATAGAGGAACGGCCGTCCCTTGCGCGCTTCGCGGTCCCATTCGATCTTCGGCGTCTTGTAATAGCCGGCATGGGAGAGCTGCACGCGGTTCTGGCGGCATTTCTTGGCGAGCTCGGGGAAGGGGACCGTCGTATTGCCGATATAGACAATGCCGTCGCGGAAGCTGATGCGATCGGCCGGCACACCATATTCCTCGACCGCGAAGGCGATCATCCGCGCCTTGATCGTGCCGGCGGCGATGCGCGCCGCCATGCCGTTGAGGTCGGAGCCGGAGCTTGCGGCCGTCGGCGACGCGTTCGGCACTTTCGCCGTGTTGGTGGCGGTGATGCGCACCCAGTCGAGCGGAATGCCGAATTCCTCCGCCACCACCTGCGCCACTTTGGTGAACAGGCCCTGGCCCATTTCGGTGCCGCCGTGGTTGAGATGCACCGAGCCGTCCTGATAGACGTGGACGAGCGCGCCGGCCTGGTTCATATGGATCAAAGTGAAGGAAATACCGAACTGGATCGGCGTCAGCGCCAGACCCTTCTTGATGATCGGCGACCCTGCATTGTGCCTGGCGATGGCGGCGCGACGCACGCGGTAGTCGCTGCTTGTTTCCAGCCGGTTGATCAGGGTGGCGAGGACATCGGCGTCCTCGGTCTTCATGCC
>JAQGJO010000081.1 GCA_028290595.1 Hyphomicrobiales bacterium
CGTGCACGGCCTTGATCCCAGAACGGGCCATCAGCATTTCCATCGCCAGATGATGCGGGCTGCCGGTGCCGGGCGAGGCGAATTTCACCGCTTCGGGATTGGCCTTGGCGGCAGCAGTGACGTCGGCAAAGGATTTGTAGGGCGCGTCCACCGCCGCCACGAGGATCAACGGGAAGCGGGCCAAAAGGCCGATGGGCGCCAGTTCGTCGACCTTGTAGGACAGTTTCGAAAACAGGAACGGATTGAACACATAGGTGCCGTTGTCGCCGCTCAACACGGTGGCGCCGTCGGGCGCGCTGCGGGCGGTGTCCTGTGCGGCAATGGCGGTCGCGGCGCCAGGCTTGTTCTCGATGACGACGGAATGCCCCGTGAGCGTCGACATCTGCTGGCCGATGGCCCTGGCGACCACGTCGGTGCCGCCGCCGGCGGGATAGGGCACGAGCCAGCGGATCGGTTTGAAGCCGGCGTCCTGGGCCTGTGCCGCTGACGCAACCAGCACGAGCGCGGCGGCGGCGATGATTGGACGAAGAATGTCGATGCGCATGAAAGCCTTCCCTTGTGCAGCCATAATGATCCGCTTTACAGGGAGCCTAGCGTGTCCGGGCAAAGTTCGCGAACCCGGCCATTAGTTTTATAAGTAGAGAACCGCGAACACAGGAGACAGCGATGTGCCGAAACATCAAAACCCTGCATAATTTCGAGCCGCCGGCGACGCAGGACGAAATCCACGCCTCGGCGCTGCAGTTCGTGCGCAAGCTCTCGGGCTTCAACAAGCCGTCACGCGATAATGCCGAAGCGTTCGATCGGGCCGTGGCGGAGGTGTCCGACGCCGCGCGAAGGCTGCTGAGTTCGCTGCATACGCATGCGCCGGCGCGCGACCGCGACATCGAAGCGGAGAAGGCGCGCGAGCGGTCGCGGCTGAGGTTTGGCTGACGTCTCGAGGAGAGACCGGGCATGCCGATCAGGCTTGCGCATAAACATGATCACGACGCCATCTGGGGCATCCTCGAGCCGGTCATCCGCGCCGGAGAGACCTATGCTTTGCCACGCGAGATGAGCAAAGCCGAGGCGCTTGCCTATTGGGGGGCGGCGGATCGCGAGACGTTCGTCCTTGAGGAGAACGATGACGTTATCGGAACCTATTATCTGCGCGCCAATCAGTCCGGCGGCGGCAGCCATGTCGCCAATTGCGGCTATATGACCGCGGGGCAATCTGTCGGCCGCGGCGTGGCGCGGCGCATGTGTGAACATTCGCTCGATCACGCGCGCGCCCGCGGCTTCAGAGCGATGCAATTCAACTTCGTGGTCGGCGCCAATGTGCGGGCGGTCCGGCTGTGGGAAAGCCTCGGTTTCGAAACCGTGGGCCGGCTGCCGCTGGCGTTTCTGCATCCGCATAATGGCTATGTGGATGCACTCGTCATGTTCAGAACGCTTTGACTTGATCTACAACCCAAACGTCGCGCCGCCATTGACGTTGACGATCTCGCCCCAGACATAGCGGGCTTCGTCGGTCAGTAGGAAGGCCGCCACGTCGGCGATGTCGCCTGGCTGGCCGATGCGGCGGGCGAGCGCGCGTTCGCCGACCTTGCGCTTGGCGTCGTCCGAATAGCTGGCGGTCATCGAGGTCTCGGTCGAGCCGGGACTGACGGCATTGACCCTGATGCCTTCCGGGGCGAGCGAGCGCGACAGGCCGCGCACCAGGCCGATGATCGCCGCCTTCGAGGAGACATAGGCGGTGCCGCCGCGGCCTTCGCCGCCGATGCCCGAGGAGGCGATGGAGCCCGAACAGGCGAGCACGATGGCGCCGCGGCCGTTCTCCTGCATGGGGTTGTCACACATGGCCTGCGCGACAGCCTGCGAGATCAGAAACGAGCCGGTGACGTTGATCGACAGCGTGCGGTTGAATTCCGCCGCGTCGAGCTCGCGCCAGGTCTTGGTCGAATGCACGGCCGCCATGTGAATGAGCCCATCGACCCTGCCGAATTTTTCGATCGTCCGGCGCACGCTATCGCGGCAGCTCGCGGCGTCGGCGACGTCGGTCTTGATCGCGATGAAGCGCTGCATCGCCTCGCTACCGATATCCGCCGTCGCGATCGTGTCGATATCGCAGCCGCAGACGTTCCAGCCTTTCTCAAGCAGGACGCGAACGCTGGCAGCGCCGATTCCGCTGGCGGCTCCGGTGACAATGGCGGTTTTCAGCGCGCTCGCGTGCGGCATGTGGTTTCCTCCTGATGCAGGCCATTGGCTGGCGCATACGTTTGTGAAGGAACACTAGCGAAAACGAAGCAGCGAGGCTATCGCGGTGACGTGACTTCGCGGAAGCCGGTATAATTTTCCGGGTTTGCCCGCTGGACGTCGCGAAAGCCCGCGGAAGCGCGCGGAGCCTCGATGGTGCCGACGGGATTGCGATCCAGCTCGGGGGGCTGCGGCAAGGTTACCTTGCCGGCGGTTTCGAAGGGACGAGGCGCCGGCGTCTGTTTGCTGATGCTTGCGCTGCTCCGTGGCGCCGGTGGCGTGACGATGATCGTCGCCGTTCTGGTCGGCAAAAGGACGCCCGGGCGAACGAGCCATGCGGCCAGGAGGCCGCTGCAGATGGCGGCATAGACCAGATAAGCGGGCGGCACGCCCAGAAAGCGTTTGCGCCGCACGGGCGATCGACGGCGCACTTCCTGCAGCAGGATCGGCAATGGCAGCTCCTCAGATTGCAAGAGCTTCGCATTTTATGGTGAATAAACCGTTAGGGCGTCGCCGATCCGATCGCCGCCTTCGCGGTTTCGATGAGCTGCTTCAGCGGGAACGGCTTCGGCAGGAATCCGAATTCCTCGCCGGCCGGCAGGTTGCGGGCGAAGGCGTCTTCGGCATGACCGGACATGAATACGATCTTGGCGGTGATGCCGCGTTTGCGCAATTCGCCGAGCATGGTCGGTCCGTCCATCACCGGCATGACGACGTCGGAGACGATCAGGTCGATCTTGCCGTTGATCTGTTCGGCGACCTCGATCGCTTCCTCGCCATTGCTCGCCTGATGCACCGTATAGCCGCGCGAGGCGAGCGCGCGCGAGGCGAAGGCGCGTACCGCTTCCTCGTCTTCGACGAGGAGGATGATGCCCTGGCCGGTGGCGTCGGCAGCGGGCGACGATGCCTTCGGCTCTTCCTTGCGCGCGGCTTCTTCTTCGGGCGCCAGGATATGGCGCGGCAGGTAGATGCGGAACAGCGCGCCTTTGCCCGGCTCCGACTCGCAGGAGATATAGCCGCCGGTCTGCTTGACGATGCCGTAGACCATCGACAGGCCGAGGCCGGTGCCCTTGCCGACTTCCTTCGTCGTGAAGAACGGCTCGAACATCTTCTCCTTCACGTCGGCGGGGATGCCGTGGCCATTGTCCTGCACTTCGATGACGACATAATCGGCGGGAATGAAGCCCGGCTCAGTGACGTTGGCGCATTCCGCCGCGGTGACATTCTTGGTCGAGAGCGTGATCTTGCCGCCGTTGGGCATGGCGTCTCTGGCATTGACGACGAGATTGACCAGCACCTGCTCGAACTGATTGATGTCGGCCTTGACGAACCACAGGTCGCGGCCGTGGCGGACATCGATCTCGACCTTCTCGCCGACGAGACGGCGCAGCAGCATCTGCAGATCCGACAGCGCGTCGCCCAATTGCAGCACCTGCGGACGCAGGGTCTGGCGGCGCGAGAACGCCAGCAACTGCCGTACAAGCCCTGCAGCGCGATTGGCGTTCTGCTTGATCTGCATGATGTCCTGGAAGGACGGATCGGTCGGCCGGTGACGCGCCAGCAGCAGGTCGGAAAAGCCGATGATGGCGGTCAGCACGTTGTTGAAGTCGTGGGCGACGCCGCCGGCGAGCTGGCCGATGGCCTGCATCTTCTGGGCCTGGGCAAAGCTTTCCTGCAAGGTGCGCTGTTCGGTGGTGTCGAGCGCGAAAACGAGCGCACTGGCATCATCGCCGGTGTCTTCGCCGGGCGAGACATAGAATCTAGCCGAGCGCGGCGCTTCGCCGTTGAGCGAGCTGTCGACGGGCTTGATGTCGGTGCGATGGGCGATGGCGTCGGCAATGGCTGAGCGCAGCGCTTCATGATCGCGGTCGGCGACGCCGCTGAAAATATTGCGGCCGCTGCTGCCGGCATCGGTGAAGGCGTCGGGCATCATGCGCGCAAAGCCGGCGTTGGCGCGCAGGATCGAGCCGGTGCGGTCGACCGTGGCGATGGCCATCGGCGTCTGGTTGAAGAAGCGGGCGAAACGCACTTCGGCGGCGCGCAGGTTCTCGGCCGGCTCTTCGCCAGGCGCGCGGTTGATGACGAGGGTGCGCGACGGGCCTGACGTTTTGTCCTGGGCAAAGGCGACGCGATGGATCAGGCGCACCGGCAGGCTCTGGCCGTTGCGGCGCTTGAAATCGACGTCGAAGGTCTCGGTGCGCACTTCGCTGGCGCGTCCGGCAATGGCGGCAATCAGATGGGCGCCGTCGCCGGCGACAAGATCGGACAGTTTGAGGCCGCCGGAGCCGTATTGGGCAAGATCGTAATCGAGCCAGCCGGCGAGCGTGGCGTTCATATAGCTGACCTTGCCGTCCGGATCGGCGGAGAAGAAGCCGGCCGGCGCATGGTCGAGAAAATCGATCGCGTGCTGCAATTCCTGGAAGACGTTTTCGTGCCGCGCGCGTTCGCGGGTGACGTCGGAGACGCTCCACAAGGTGGCGCGCTTGTGGCCGAAGCGCTCGACCGGGCGCACCTTGATGCGATACCAGCCGACCGGACCGTCGCCGTTGAGCGGCGGCGACAGGCGCAATTCCTCGGAGCCGCGCTTGCCTTCGCGCGCCGCCTGGGCGAGGCGGTAAATTGCCTCGGAGACGTCGGGCGTGCCGGAAAACAGCCGTTCGACGGTGCGCAGGTCGGCGGGGTCGTTGGCGCCCGACAGGCCCATATAGGCCTCGTTGGCGTAAAGCACGCGGGTGTCGCCTTCGGTGACGAGCAGGCCCTCGACGCCGGTGTCGGCGATCAGCTTGGTGATGTCGTTCTTGGCTGCCTGTCCGGACAGCTGCAGGAAGCCGACCGCGAAGGCGAACAGACCGACGACGCCGACGATGGCGAGCAGGGCCAGGAGGCCGATGGTCAGCCGCCCGGCATCCTCGGGGCTGAGGAAGGAAAACGACGCCGCGGCGCCGACCAGCACAAGCGCAAGCGCCAGCACCATGCCGGGGCTACCGGTGCGCTCGGTCCGATCGAGAACCGTGGGAGGCGATCCTCCTTGGCTCGATGATCCTTGGCTCAACTGAGTCATTATGGCTCGTTTTTGATGGGTCGTTCAGCATGCCGCGGGAACGCGGCCTTAAGTTTGTATCGCCAGTTCTTATCCCTTGCGATCGCCTTGTGGAGAATCGCTGGAAATGCGGCGAATGGAGGGTTATTGCAATAAATCGAGTCGAAAACACCTGTATTCTGCAAAGATATGTTCACGCTGTCGCCGCCACAATCGGCCGGCAGCCCCACATCGTGGTTAACCATCTCTTAACGTCGCGCGAATCCGGTTGCGCAGACATGTTAATGTGGATCGGATATAGCGTTGAATGGATGAGGCGGAGTGTAAGCGTAAATGCAGTTCCTGACCAATCTCTTGGGCGAGGGCAAGCCGCCGCTGCTGCAGTGGATTCTGGCCATCGCCGCCGCGCTCGTCGCGCTTCTTATTCTCGTGCTTTTGTACCGGGTTGTATTCGGACGGCGGGTGCGTGGCGGCGGCAGCGGGCGGGCTCGCCAGCCGCGGCTCGGCGTCGTCGATGCCTATGATCTCGACCGCCAGCGCCAGCTTGTCCTTGTGCGACGCGACAATGTCGAACATCTCATCATGATCGGCGGCCCCAATGACGTCCTGATCGAATCCGAGATTTCGCGGGTTCAGCCGGGCGAGGCGCGGCAGATGAAGGAGCAGATCGCGGCTGGGGGTGATGCGTCCCTCGAGGCGCCGAGCGCGCCGCTGATTGCCATCTCCGCGCAACAAGCGCCGATTGCGCCGGTTGCCCCGCTGGCGCCGTCGGTCGTCGTCAGCGCCTCGCACGCGCCTGCGCCGCCGTCCGCACCGGCCCCTGCAGTTGCAGTCGCGCCGGCCCCTGTCAGGGCGCCCCAGCCGGCTCCGCAGGCCGCACCC
>JAQGJO010000343.1 GCA_028290595.1 Hyphomicrobiales bacterium
CAGGACGGCAATTACAGCCACGAGGCCATCGTCAACCGCATCAACGCCGATCTTGCCAACGACCTCGGCAATCTGGCGCAGCGCTCGCTGTCGATGGTGGCGAAAGCCTTCGGCGGCATGCTGCCGGAGCCGGGCGAGTTTACGCCTGAGGACCTGGCCATTCTCGCCGCGGCCGACGGCATGATGGCAATTGCGCGCGAGCACATGAAGACGCAGCAATTGCACCAGGTGCTCGGTGCGGTCTGGTCGGTGGTGGCGGACGCCAACCGCTATTTCGCGTCGGAAGCGCCATGGGGCAAGGCCAAGACCGATCCGCACCGGCAGGGCACGATTTTGTATGTGACGGCGGAAGTGATCCGGCAAGTCGCGATCCTCGCCCAGCCCTTCATGCCGGACTCGGCGGCCAAGTTCTTAGGCTTGCTCAACGTGCCGCTCGAGCAACGCGAATTTTCGGCGCTTGAGGCGGGCAACCGGCTCAAGCCCGGCGTCGCTTTGCCCGCCCCGGCCGGCGTATTCCCGCGCTATGTCGAGCCGGAAGCCGAAGGCGACGCGGCCGCGGAGCCCAAAGCGAAAAAGCAGCAGAAACCGCCCAAAAATCAGCCGAAACCGGGCGTCTGACAATGCTGGTGGACAGCCATTGCCACCTGGATTTTCCCGACTTCGCCGCTGAGCTTGACGACGTGGTGGCGCGCGCCCGCGCCGCCGGCATCGGCCGCATGGTCTCGATCTCGACGCGGGTGAAAAAACACGCGCAGATTCTTGCGATTGCCGAGAAATATCCGGACGTTTTCTGCTCGGTCGGCACCCATCCGCATCATGCCGACGAGGAGATGGATGTGACTACCGCCGACCTGATCGCGATCGCGAGGCACCCGAAAGTCGTGGCGATCGGCGAGGCCGGTCTCGACTATCACTACGACACAGGATCACGCGACAATCAGGCAGCGAGCTTTCGCCAGCACATCGCCGCTTCACGTGAAACAGGCCTGCCGCTGGTCATTCATTCGCGTGACGCCGACGACGATATGGCGCGTATTTTGAGGCAAGAAACCGGGAAGGGCGCCTTCCCGGCCGTGCTGCATTGTTTCACCGGCGGCCGCGACCTCGCCTTTACGGCCGTCGAGCTCGGCATCTATATCGGCTTCACCGGCATCCTGACCTTCAAAAACGGCCAGGATTTGCGCGACATCGCCAAGGATTTGCCGGCCGAGCGTGTGCTGGTGGAAACGGATTCGCCTTATCTTGCGCCGCTGCCGTATCGCGGCAAACGCAACGAACCGTCTTACGTGGTCGAAACCGCCAAGATGCTGGCAACGACGCGCGGCGTAACGCCCGACGAAATTGCAGCCCAGACGACCGAGAATTTCTACCGGCTGTTCAACAAGGTGCCGCGCGAATTGGTGAGTGCCGCCAAATGAGCCTCAAGTTCACCATTCTCGGCTGCGGCTCCTCGATGGGCGTGCCGCGCGTCGGCCTCGGCTGGGGCGACTGCGATCCGGCCAATCCGAAAAACCGCCGCCGGCGTTGTTCGCTGCTGGTCGAGAAATTCGGCCCGCAAGGCATCACGCGCATCCTGATCGACACCACGCCCGACCTGCGCGAGCAATTGCTGGACGCCAAGGTTGACCGGCTGGACGGCGTGCTGTTCACGCACGAACACGCCGACCATACCCACGGCATCGACGACCTGCGCCCGCTGTTCATTCACAACAAGCGCCAGGTCGACGTCTGGGCCGACGAGCCGACCTCTGCGTCGCTGCGCGCCCGCTTCGGCTATTGCTTCGAGACGCTGGCCAACAGCAACTACCCGCCGATTGCCCGCGAGCACCGGCTGCATCCGGGGCGGTCCGTGACCGTCGAGGGGCAGGGAGGCCCTATCGATGTTCTGCCGGTCCTCCAGGACCACGGCGAAATCGCCTCCATGGGCTTCCGCTTCGGCAACGTCGCCTATTCCACCGACCTCAAGCGGTTGCCGTCGGCCAGCGAGGCCGCCTTGGCCGGGCTCGATGTGTGGATCGTGGATGCGCTGCGCCGGCCGCCGCATCCGAGCCATTTCAACCTCGAGGAAGCGCTGGACTGGATCGGCCGGGTCAAGCCGAAGCGTGCGATCCTGACGGATATGCACAGCGACCTGGATTACGAGTTTTTGCGCTCGACGCTGCCGGCGCACATCGAGCCGGCTTACGACGGCATCAGCTTTGAAGCGGCTGATGTTATTTCTTAGAATACCTCTGCAAGATACTGCTATCAAATGACAATCTACGTCTTGAGCCCAGTGGCGCGCAGATCGATCAGTATCTTGAATAGATGAGATTTATCAATGGCTTTTGGCCAATCGTTAATGCGCGTTTTATTTGCCGGGTGGCAATAGCTCGAATTGATCGCCCTTTTTTGGAAAAGCTTTTTTGTAGTGCCGTTTAAATTCTTCTTTGTTGTCCGACAGTTTGAACAGCATGGTGTTGAGCGCCACGAGTTTTTCGACGTGCGGATGCCCGAACTCACTGCTGAGCAACTGGCTCATGCGACTTTTCCGCTGCCATTTGGCGTCGGGCGGATTCAGCTTGTTGAGTTCGTCGAGGACACCGGGCGGTAGGTTTTCAAAGATGATCTGCTTAATCAGTTTGCCGGCGTAGCGCGGGCCTTGCGGGCCTGGATAATGATCTTCGGTGTAAGGCCACGCCCAGCCATAAACGCGAAACATCTCCCTGAAAAACTCGGTTGGGAAACGCTCAGTCCAAGGAAGCAGGGTCGGTGAGATGTACGCGGCCAATATGAGCTGCAACTCATCCTTGGGCCGCACGGCTTGATAGCCGGTCGCTTCATCAACGAGGGCGATGATGCCGGTTTCCGCAAGTCCGCGCAGCAGCAAGCGGGCCTTCGCTGCGATATGCTTCTGCATTGCAGTGAGGGCGCCAGCTTCATCGGCGTCAATGAAAACGCCGCAGATTTTAGGCAGCAATTCCGCCGGATAACCGAATGCCTTGCCGCCCTTGATTGTGCGGAATTCTACCTGACTTGACGTCACGTATAACTCTTTGGGAATAAAGGGTTTTAGGTTCTTAGCAGTGATAAATGCGGGTAAGTTGACGTCACCCTCGTAGTAACTGCGGCCCTTTGCTTGTCTGGCGCGGCCAAGGGCATTCATGACTGCGCTTTGTGTCAGAACTCGCCGCTTGTCCTTCAGTACCGCCGCAGGAATTACAGCTTCACCCAGCTTCAATGGGCCTTCGTGAGTGGCTTGGGGCAAATCAGCCCAGCGAGCCTTGCCTCCCAAGCTAGCAATCTCGCGGCGTCGTTTTGCCTCGTCAGGGTCTTTTGGAACGTCGGCCATCGAATCACCTCCAAGGGGCAGCATGGAATTTATAAGCTTATCCTTACGTAAGAGGAAGCAGATAATTCGGATGCTGTAGGTTACGCACAGGTTGCACACAAGAATGAACTAGCGCGCGTTATGTGGTAGGGGTGATTTGTGGCCACTAAATCGAAGCCAAAGCCCAAACTGACCGACGCGGACCGCCATGAGCGGTTCGTGGCGATGGCGCGCGAGGTGGGGGCGTCAGACGACCCCAAGGCGTTCGATAAAGCCTTCAAAAAGGTCACAACGCCAAAGCGAAAAGCCTGACATGACCGTCTCAGGCGAGGGCAAATGGCCACCAGCACATATTCGACGCGGGCTAATTCGAGCCTATGTTTTCGTTTCGGTCATATGGATCGGG
>JAQGJO010000150.1 GCA_028290595.1 Hyphomicrobiales bacterium
GGTGCACCCTCGCCATGCAGCATCTGCACGAATGGCAGCCGCAATAATGTGGGCAACCAGGAAAACTCGACACGCCGCAGATCGATCGAGCATTGTCGCTTGCGGATAATTCTGGCGATCGGAGCAAAGTAACGAAGCAGCGCCAGGAAGAACTGGCCGGTCAGCGATGTGCGAATGGTTCGCGCGGCTTCGCGCGCCTGGTGGTCCGAGTAATGCAGAACCGGAAGGAAGTCGAAGCTTCTGCCACGGAACGTCAATTTGTGAATCACCCCGAGTTTCAGGTCGCCCGTCGAATCGACGCCGATAAAGAGAAGATCGGTGTCGGTGGGATGGAATGTGATGAAGTCGCGAATATAGGTCTCCAGCCCGCCGACCTTGTTGCCGCGCGGGTCGAAAGGATGGATCAGGCAGATCTGATAACGTTCCGGCATATGGCTCACGTTTCGCGCCCGCTGCGCCAGGGTCAGGGTAGAGATCATGCTGCTTTCCTCATGCGGGCGTCGACGATCTGTGGAATGGTGCGCGCCACGAGTTGCGGCACGGTGCCTAGGCAACGCGCATAGCGCGGCCCGAGCCGTCTTGGATTTTGCAGCATGCGCCAGGCCCATTCGAGGCCGTATCTTTGCGAGAACGCGGGCGCACGGGCCTGGGTGCCTGCGATGAAATCTAGAGCGGCGCCGATACAAAGCATGCCGGTGCCGGTGAGTTCATCCAGGCAACGCGCTGCGAACAGTTCCTGGCGCGGGGCACCCAATGCGACAAAGCAAATCTTTGCGCCGGAGCGACGAATGCGGTCGATGGCAATATCCGCCTCGCCGGAATAGGCTTCGAAATTCCGGCCCGGCGCCAGGCAGCCCACGACATCCAGTCCGTCGTACTGATCGCGCAAGCGCCGCGACGCCGCTGCGAGCGTCGAATCGTTAGATCCAAGAAGAAACACGGGAAGCCGCTTCTTGCCCGCTTCCCGGCAAACCGGCTCTACCAGATCTGCGCCTGTCGTTCTGTCGATGCGCGTGCCCAGCAGCCGACTCAGAGCAACGATGGGAAAGCCGTCGGCCGTTACAAATCGTGCGCGGCGATAGGCTGAAAGGAACTCCGGATGATGCCGCAGCTTTTCCACGTGATCGAGATTGAGCGTGCAAACGCTAAAATTGTCGCCATGCTCGGCGGCATCGATAATGGATGTAACGCCTTCCGGAAGGGAATGAACGTTGACGGCGATGCCATCCACGGTAAGGTCGGGCGATGGTGTGTGATGTGTGTCCATTGTATCGATCTCCGATATCATGTGACCGGGTGTGCCGAACGTTCGTCAGCAAACATTCCCGTTGCAGAAGCGGCGAGTTGATCGCCGAGACACTTCGACTATCACGCCATCAAATCGATCTATTGCGACGCAACGATGGTGCGTCGCATCACAACGATGCCGCAATGTGTGATGGATCGGAGTTTGCCGATGAAGAAATTATCACGACGACAGGCGATTGGAATTCTTGCAGGCACGCTCGCTGCGTCGAGCAGACCAGCTATCGCTGCGCCTGAGCAGGGTCTGGGAGCCATAGCAGCTTCAAATGGTTTCACATTTGGCGCCGCGGCCGGGCCGGTGATCGATAACGATTCTGCCTACCGTGAACTTTATATGAATCACGCACGAATTGTTACAACGGACGTGGCGATGAAAATCGGCACGATTGCCGGGCAGCCAGGGCCAAAACGTTTTGATAGCGCAGATCGGTTGCTAAAATTTTGCGCGGGAAATAAAATTCCGATGCGGGGTCATTGCCTGATCTGGAACGAGTGGGTCCCGCAATGGATCAAGAGCATGACCACGGCGGAACGCCAGGCTTTCTTCGATAGCTATATCGAAGAAGTCGTCGGTCGTTACGCGGGACAGTTGCAATCCTGGGACATTGTCAACGAGCCGTTCTGGCCGGGACACAAGGCTCCCGGCGGATATCGTCTCGGTCCCTGGTATGACGCCTTCGGTCCCGGCTATGTGCAGCGCGCATTTCAGCGCGCAGCAATGGCGGATAACAAGACCAAATTTGTCCTCAACGAGGCGCAGACCGAGCGCGACGACGATGTCGGCCTGGCCGTGCGCGCGGGTCTGTTGCGTCTGGTCGATGAGCTGCAGCATGCCGGCATTCCGCTGCATGCGGTCGGATTGCAGGGGCACCTGCAGCCGCGTTATCCGCACGATCCGGCACGGTTCGCGGATTTCGTGCACGCGCTGGCCGAGCGCAAGGTTGAGATCTACATCACCGAATTCGACGTCCGCGACGACACCTTTCCCGACGATATTGCGACCCGCGACGCGATGATCGCCGACACCGCGGAGAAATTTCTCAATAATATGCTGCGAATTCCGGCGGTGAAGACGGTGATTGCATGGGAGCTGGCCGACAATTATTCATTTTATACGGATGCCGCCAGGAAGAAGAATCCGCTGGCCCAGCGCTTGCCACGGCCGTTGCCGTTCGATTCTGAGATGCAGAAGAAGCCGCTTTGGTTTGCCATGGCGCGGGCTTTTCGGAATGCGAAGAAGGCATGATGCCGATCGCCCCTTTACGTCGTTGATTTCACCATCCGGGATTGCCGCATCCTGCTCAGCGTCCGCGCATAAAGCAGAGCCAGGAGGGCGACGTAGATGGCAGCCCCTGCCGCAATGTGCATCGCAAGGGCAAGAAAAGTCCGCGCTTCCGTAAATTGACCCAGCATGGCAGCCATCGCGACGGCCGCAACGGCGATTCGTAACAGATGCGCCATGGGCAGCGTCAGCCCGAACCTGATGAAGCCGATCGAGAAACTGACGGCCGCCGCCGCAGCGGCCGCCAGCACGGTTGCGCCGGCCGCGCCGACTAGGCCCCAGTACTTGATGCAGACGACGCTGGCGACGACCGTCACCAGAGCGTCGATGGCCGCCACGATGATCATCAGCAGTGTCCGGCTGTGCAGCAGAAAAACCTGGTCGCCGAAATGGGCGCGCAGATTGCGGATCGAGCCCGCCAGCACTGCGAGCGGGAGAACCGCCAGTGTGACCTGCTGGAACGGCACTGCGATCAGCAGATGCACGATTTCGGTGCGCAGCATGAACATGCCCAGAATGCTCGGCGCCAGAATGGCGATCAGCAGCGCGCTGTTGTCGGCCAGTTGGCGCATCGCAGCCTTGCTGCCGCCTTGCTCCATGCTCCTGACCGCGAGCGGAAACGCTGCCGCGGTGACCAGCATAGCCGCGACCGCCGCCGCGCGCTGGCCGAGTCCGTAGCCGACAGCGAACAGGCCAGCGGCGGCGACGCCCTGGAGATTGTTGACGATAAAGCGCGACGCATTGAGTCCGATCCAGCCAAGCGCACCGC
>JAQGJO010000164.1 GCA_028290595.1 Hyphomicrobiales bacterium
AGCGATTCCGCCTTGGCTGAATCGAGAAAGCCGCAGGTGTTGACGACGACCGCGTCGGCGCCGGCATGGCTCTTGGTGAGCTCATAGCCTTCGGCGCGCAGGCGCGTGATGATGCGCTCCGAATCGACCAGCGCCTTCGGGCAGCCGAGCGAAACGAAGGAAATTTTCGGGGACGGGCGGGTAACGGTCTCAGTCATGGGCTTCGCTTGCCACGCATAGCCTCCCGAAAGCAAGCCTGACGGCTCAATTCACCCTCTGGAGGCTGTATTCAAAGCAAAACCCGGCCGTTGAGCCGGGTTTCGCAATATTTCGCTCTAAAACAGAGCCGTTCGAGGCGCGTTTCAGTATTTCGCGAAGATGGCGTTGTTCGAACCACCAAACCTGTAATTCAGGCCGGCGCGGACGACGTGCATCCGGTCTTCGTTCTTGTTGACGTAGAAGTAGGTCGGATTGACGGCGTTCACGAGGAACTGCGATCCGTGGTCCATGTTGACATAAAGGTATTCGGCCTTGGCGCTCAGGTTGTTCGTGAAGGCATACTCGAGACCGCCGCCGACTGCCCAGCCCAAGGTCTTGTTGCCGCCGCTCGACAGGAACGCGCCGCCAGTCGGTGCGCCGGCCGTCGTGAACTGCGCCGAGCTGCTCGAGCCGGTGCCCGAGTAGGCAAGACCGCCGGTCAGATAGGGCATGGCACGATCGAGCGCGATACCGATACGCGGACGCAGGGTGGCGAACCACTCGTTGCGGTTCTGGCCCGAATAGGAGAAGCCGTCCGCGCCGGTGAACGGGCCGGCGCCGGCCAGCGCCGGGAACGTCGAGGCGAAGGCGCCGCTGCGGTTGCGGTTGCGATAGTTGATATCGCCTTCAAGGCCGAGCACGAGGGTGTTGTTCAGCTGATAGTTATAGCCGGCCTGGAAACCACCGGTGAAATTCGTGCCGCTCTTCTGGCCAAAGCCCGAGACAGCGGGCAGTGCGGCCGGCGGAAAGGCGGCGGGGTTCAGGAAGTCGCCGCCCGGCGCGATGCCATTGCTGGTGCCGCTGGCGATCGCAGCGCCGGCGTTCACGCCGACGTAGAAGCCCGTCCAGTTCATCACGGTCGGCGAATACACCACCTCCGGGCTGTAAGGCTGGGTACGGCGCGGCAGGTCCGCGGCGTTCGCGCCGGCAAAGGTCAGAACGGAAAGTGCAACGCTGCACAAGAACGCATTACGCATAATCAAATCCCCATACGCTTCAAACACGCAGCGCCGGAACGGGTGCTGCTTACCAAACTGCCTGTGCCAAACCGTCTCTTGGCCAAGGCGTATGGGTTCAGTTAGGGCGGTAGGGGTTAATGACTTGTTACCTGGTATAGGGGGATTGAAGACTTATCGTAAACGCGCGGTTAACGATGCGAGGCCGCTAGTCGAGCGTCACGACACCTTCGGCGATGTTGACGCGCAAGGTGAATGTGCCCTCGCTGCGCCGCCAAGGCGCAATCCGTCCGGTGCGGAAGCCGGCACGCACATAGGCATCTTGATCAACGATTTCTTGGGCTTCGGCGCGTGAGCTGACACGCAGGATGAACATGCCGCCGCCATTCGGACGATTGTCTTCATCGAGGAAGGGCCCCGCGGCCAGCAGCCGTCCGTCCTTCTCGAGCGCTTTCACGCCGGCGATATGGGCTTCGTGTGCCGCATGCCGGTCGCCCGGCTTATCTGTCGGTTCCCAGAACACGATGAAGTAAACCCGTCCGGCCAAAGCCGAACGGGTGACAGGTGTTGCGTCCGCCATCAGCTCGCGAGCTTTTGCGAGATGATGTCGTCACAAGTGGTGTCGACTGTGGCGTTGCGTTCGGCGATCGCCTTGCCCGACATGGCGCGGATGCTGGCGGCCGACGGCACCGTCTTATTGCCGGCCCAGGCGCAGGGACGCAGCGGCTTGGCGTTCCAGAAATCTGGAAAATGCTCCTGATAGCTGTCGTCCACCTGATCGACATCGGTCGTATATTCGGTCGAGAAGCCGTTCGGATCGACGAAATAGGCAAAGATGTTCTGACCCGGTCCGGCGTGACGACCGACGCCCCAGCCGATCTCGTGGCCCGCCAGTCTGACGCGGCCGGTGCCTTTCATCAGGCCTTCGTAATTGTGCATCTCGTAGGCCATGTGATTGAGCGAAGGGCCGCCGTGCTTGGCGAGCGCGATCGAATGGTGATTCACCGAGCAGCGGATGAAGCTCATGATGTCCGTCGTATCGGAATGTTTGAAGCCCAGCGTGTCGAGGTAGAAGCGCATCTCCTTCTGGGTGTCTTCCGAATTCAGCACCACATGGTTGATGCGCCACGGCCGCGAAATATCCAGCGACGTCACGGCATGCACATCGAGATTGCTCGATACGCGCATCATATGTCCGTCCGGCGTATTGACCTCGAAGCCGTAGCCGCCGCCGTCGGCAGCGGGCAGGGCGTGCGGCGTCGACACGACCGCGGCGCCGCTGGCCAGCGCCTTGGCGTGAAGGGCATCGACGGAGGCCTTGTCGTCGGCGGCGAAATTGACGCAGACGAGCCCCGCCTTCGGACGCTCGTGCAGGGTCAGCACATGATGCTCGGGGCCGGTGGCGCGGAGCTGCATCTTGTTGCCGTCGCGCGACACTTCCTCCAGCGCCCAAGCTTTACGATAGTATTCGGCGCTCTCGTTCAGGTCGTAGACGGCCACTTCCAGGCCGCGCAGGCCCGTCACTCTCGGGTTTGCCATGATGTTTCCCCTATCATCCGTATTCTGACGTGTGGTGGTGACCTTAGCTGCAATTCATCGTTTTGGCATCCGCGATTTTGCGAAACACCTTAGCTAATGGTTGCCGAGATGTGGCGGGTTCCGAAACAATGGCGGCGCTATCGCGTTGCCGAAAAGCTGGGTAATGTCTGTACTTGCAGGGAGATTGCTTGCACTGACATTTGCACGATTGCATTTTCGCTTTTGCCACGGGGTTTTTCCATGACGACGACGACAATTACATTCACGCGCAAACTTATGCGCGGCGCGAGTTTTGCGGCGCTTATCCAGTTTGCTGCCGTGCCGGCGGCAGGACTGGCCCTGTCCGCCGTCTTTGCCGTACAGGCGCAGGCGCAAGCCAACGTCGTCCTCGAAAACCAGACAATGGACAACGGCGACAAGGGCAGCTTTGTCTTTCCCCGCATCGAATTCAACGGCACCAATCTGACGCGCGACGAGGTGGCGAAGCTCTTCACCGGCGGCACGCCGAAAGAAGAGGCCATCGCCATCGTCTCGAAAATGACCGCGGCCCGGGTCAGCATTCCGAGCGCTGTGCTTAACGGCAAGGACGCCAAGATCACCCTGGCCAACATCGTCATGACCAATGTCGACAAGGGCCAGGTGGGGCAGCTTACCATGGGCGGCCTGGACGGTTCGTTCACCACCGACGACGGCCAGATCGCGGCGCTGAAATCAGGCGGCATCCAGATCGACGGCGCCAATTATAGCGGCATGTTCCAGGCGATGAAGGACGGCGAACTCGCCAACGGAACGTCGCGCTTCTCCAAATTCGTCTGGCAGGGCCTCGAAATCAACGTGCCCGACAAGGATGTGCCGGCGGCATCGCCGGGCGGCAATATGATCAAATTCCGCCTCGGCTCGATGACGGTCGACGCCACCTATGATGGCGACCTTCCCCTGAAAGTGGCGGGCGCCGTCGCCAATCTGCTGATCGAACCGCCAAGCGCCTCCGATGGCGCCAAGCAACTCGCCGCCGTCGGCTACAACAAGCTCGATCTCGGGTTCACCTTTGCCGGCAGCTACGATCCCGCCACCAAGGTCTATGCGCTGAGCGATCTGACCTTGCGCGGCGTCGATGCCGGCTCGCTGGGGGTGAAAGCCCAGCTCGACGGCATCGAGAAATCCGTACTATCGGGACCGCAGGCGGCCCGCATGATCGGGCTTTTCGGCGCCGGCATCTCCGGCATGGAACTGCGTTTCGTCAACGCCGGTCTGGTCGAAAAGACTCTGAACTATTTCGCCAAGCAGCAGGGCAAATCGCCGGAAGCCTTGCGCGAGGAAGCCCGTGGAATGGCGACGCAGGTCATTCCGGTGATGCTGGGCGGCGACGCCAGCTCGCTGCGCATCGCCGAAGCCGTCAGCCGGTTTATCGCCGATCCGAAAGGTTTGACGATAACGGCTAAATCCAAGAGCGGATCTATCGGCTTTATTGAACTGATGAGCATTCGCGATCCGGCTTCGCTGCTCGCCAAGGCCGACATCCAGGTGACGTCTGACGGGGCGCCCGCGGCTCCGGCACCGGCGCGGGCTGCGCCGGCTCCCGCTGCGCCGGCCGCACCGGCAGCGCGTCCGCCGTCGCCGCAGGCCTCTGCCGGCGGCATCGCCGGTGCTGCAGGAGCGGGGGCCGCCGGCCAGACCGCAAAACCTGCCGCGCCTGCGGCCATGCAAACGCAGCGTCTCTCGGGACTTGCCGCCTGGAACGCGCTCGTCGGCAACTCGATCTCCGGCAAGAACAGCGACGGCGATGCGCTGACCGAATATTACCTGCGCGACGGCACCGTGAAGCAGCTCGCCGACGACGAGACGGCGACGGGCAAATGGACCGTCAAAGGCGAGAAGGTCTGCTTCAAATATCCCGATGAGGACGAGGATTGCTACCGCATCACCGTCGACGGCGATGTCGCGACCTTCACCGAAGACGACGGCTCAGGCCGCCGCTATCAGGTCCTGAAGGGCAATCCCAAGAAGCTTTGACAAGAAGCTCTGAACGCTACGGGCGCGGCCGGAAGATCTCACTGAAGACCGCGCTCCACTTCTTCTCGTCTTCCGCCGACAGCAGTTTGGCGGTGACGGAAAGGCCCGTCATGCTGTCGAGCACTTTCGGCGGATTGGTTTCGACGTCAGGCCGTGTCGGCAGGCGGCCGAATTTCGCCAGAAACGTCTGCGCCTCACGGCTGATCTGAAAATTCGCGGCGAGACGGGCTGCATTCGGGTTTGGCGCATTGGCGGAAACGCCGACGGCGCCCCAGAACAGCGATACCGGATCGAGCATCCAGAAGTCCGTGGCGCCATCGGCCATTTTCACATTCAGCGTCAGATTGAGATAATTGTTCAGCGCGATCCAGTATTCGCCGGCGGCGACCGAGCGCGCCAGCGCCAGATGTCCGTCGACGATCACCGGCTGCAGATTGGTGACGAGCTCCTTGAGAATGGCGCGGGCTTTTGTCTCGCCGTAGTGCTCGAACAGGACTGCGAGCCACACCGTATCGGTGTCGTCGATGGCGACCTTGGCTTTCCATTCCGACTTCTTGGCGAATTCCTCGAAGGTCTTCGGCAAGTCTTCGCGCTTGACGTATTTCGTGTTGAAGGCCGGGGCATTGTAATTGGCGTAGACCGCATACCAGCGCTTGTCGGGCGCGATCGCGCCTTTGACGAGATGCTTGCCTTCCGGCAGATCGACCGGCGCCAGCATGACGTCGGGAAATTTCTGCACATTGGCGGTTTGCACCACATCCCATGTCTTCTGGCGCGCCCGCGCCTCGATCATGGCGCGGCTGAGAATTTGCGAATCCGATGCGCGCACTACATTGACCTTGATGCCGGTGGCGTCCTCGAACAATTTCCACAGCGGCAGGGCCTCGCGCTCGTTCGTCGTCGTATAGACGACAAGATTGCCTTCCTTCTTGGCTGCTTCAAGCAATGTGTCGTCGATCCACTCCGGCTTGCTGGTCTGCGCCAGCGCGCCGAAGCCGGAGATGGCGAGAGCGAATGTTGCGGCCAAAAGCGGTCGAATAGCGGTCATCGATCTTCCTCTGTCGTTGCGAACTTGGCTGTGCAAGTTCGTGTGGCAAGCAGGATATCAGGCTGGCACGGATTGAACTTGTCGCAGCGCAGGCATGATGTGTTCGGCGAACAGTTCGACCGACCGGATCGGCGTCTGCCGGTCCATCTGCCCGAAATAGAACTGCCCGACCAGGTAATCGGTTCCCGAAATCGCCACCGAACGCTTAAGCCAGTCGCGCACGAATTCCGGTGTCCCGGCAACGCCTTTGCCTTCCGCCATCAATTCGTCGAACGTGCGGGCGCGTTCGCCGTGCATGGGCGAGCGCCCGAAGCGGTAGTAAAGATAGTGGAAACTCTCGCGCCAGCGCAGATAGGCGGCGCGGGCCGTGTCCATGGCCCGCGTGCCGTCCTTGTCGATGACCATGAAAATACTCTGGCCGAAATGCAGGCCGCGCGCATCCTTTGGCAAGGCCGCCTTCCAGGCTTCGATGAATGTGCGCGTGTCTTCAGGCCCGTGCAGCGACACGGCGCTGGCGCCGAGCTTTCCGGCGCGCTCCGCATTCGCCAGCATGCCGATGCCGAGCCAGATCGGCGGATGCGGCTTCTGCAGCGGTTCGAGCTGCATGGGAATATTGTCGACCTGGAAATGCTTGCCCTTGAAGGTGACTTCCTTCTGGGTCAGCGCCATGAACAGGAGCTCGGTATATTCCGCATAGACCTCGCGCGATTGATCCGGATCAGCGCCGTAGTAGCGCGCCTCGATCGGTGAAATGCCGCGGCCGAGACCGACTTCGAGGCGTCCGCCGCTGATCTGGTCGAGCATGCAGATTTCCTCGACCAGGCGCAGCGGATGATACAGCGGCAGCGTATAGACCAGCGGCCCGAACCGCAGCGTCTTGGTGCGCTGTGATACGGCTGTCAGAAGCACATTCGGCGAGGCCGCAAGACCCAGCGGCGTCGCATGATGTTCGGCCACGTGATAGCTGCGGAACCCGGCGCGATCGGCAGCGATCGTGTAGTCGATGCGCGCGTCGTAGAAATCTCGCAGGCTGTCGCCGCTAGCGTCGACATGATCGAAAATACCGAATTCCATGGCGTTTCCTTTATTGTGCGGCCATTCGGCCTGATTTTCTTTGAACGTTAGACTTTCACGAAGGCTTAGCGCAAGCTCAAAGCCTGACTGATAATTCGCTCACGAGAATGACCGATTACAGGTGTTAAAATGTTAACAGAAGCCCTCATCCTGAGGAGCAACGCTTTGCGTTGCGTCTCGAAGGACGGGGGCGAGTGAGAGGATCATGGCGAGCAGCGTTGTAGGTCGAAAGTATCGATGGATATTGGCTTTTCATAGCGCTTCGGCGTGTCGCCCCCGTCCTTCGAGACGCCTGCTACGCAGGCTCCTCAGGATGAGGGCTTCTGGGATTTTTAGGCCGCAGACACTGGAATCTCCATCCAGTCGCGGATCGCTGCGGTAAACGCCGCCGGCTGTTCGACCGAGACGAAATGGCCGCTGTCCTCGATGACGACGAAGCGCGAGCCCGGCACTGCCTTCGCCATGGCCTCATGCTGGGCAGGGGTGCTCCATTCGTCCTGGCGGCCGGCGAGAAACAGCGCCGGACAATGGATCGTCGCCAGAACCGGCGTCGCATCGCGGCGGCCGACGAGCGCACGGATCTGCTTTTCGTGAATCTCCGGCGTGGTGCTCATGATCATCTCACGCAACGGCGCCATGAACGCCGCATCGCCGCGCCGCGCCGGATGGATCATGCCCGGCAGCCAGGCGTCCGCCAGACCTTCCATGCCCTTGTCATAGGCGAGACGGATGATCGCCTCGCGCTTTTCCGGTTCGCCCGCGTCGAGGGGATGTACGCCCGTATCGAACGCGCAGAAACGCTCGATCCGCTCGGGAGCCAGCCGCATGATCTCGAACGCGACACGCCCGCCCATGGAGAAGCCGGCAACCGAGAAGCGCGGCGGCGCGGAAGCAAGCACATGCTCGGCCATGGCCGTCAGCGAGTCGAAACCGAAGAAGTCCGGCACACGCACCTCGCACACCGGCGCAAGGTCTTCGACCTGGGTGCGGAAAATGCGGGCGTCGCAAAGCAATCCCGGCAGCAGGTACAAAATTGGTTTCTGACTCATAGTCTCCTCGTTCCCGCATCTGGCGGGATTTGCGCCTAATTTCGCGCCTCCTTTAGCACGGGGTTTCACGCGGGGGAGGCGAAAATTGCCTGCCGGTTTAGCGCCTGATCGGCATAAGTCTTGCTTATTTTCGCCGTGACAAGACAATGTACGCTGCGGGGCAAGATGCCGCGAGTGAACTTCCCTAGCGTCCGAACATGTCAGATGAGGCGCAAGCACCGATACAACCGTGGCCGGCCGGCCAGATATCAAGCGCCGCATCGGCTCGCCTGCGCGCATTCGGAACTCTCGGCCTGAAGGCGCTGCGCAATGGTCTTGCCATAGCCCTCCAGCTCCTTGCCGTCTCGATCGTCATCTTCTTCATCTTGCGCATCATCCCGGCCGATCCGCTATCCATGCTGACGCCAGGAAATGCGACGCATGAAGACGCCGACCGCATTCGCCACGCTTACGGATTGGACCGGCCGATCTACGAGCAATATTTCATGTGGCTCGGCTCAGCCCTGCAGGGCGATCTCGGCAATTCGATCCAGGCGCGCGAACCGGTGACGCGGCTCATTCTGGCCGCGCTGCCGATGACGATCGAACTGGCTTTCTGTGGCCTCGGCCTCGGTGTGCTGCTCGGCTCGCTCCTCGGTCTGACGGCCTTCTGGTATCGCGGCAGGCCGGTCGAGCGCATTGGCGAAACGATCGCCAGTCTCGCCCAGTCGATCCCGGATTTCCTGTGGGGCATCTGCTTCGTTCTGCTCTTCGGCCTCTGGCTCAATGTCCTGCCTTTCATCGGGCCGATCGATCCGAGCATGATCGTCGAACGGCGCAGCGGGTTTCTGCTGATCGACACCTTGCTCGCGGGACGTTGGGACGCGTTCGGCGATCGCCTGCTGCATCTGGTCCTGCCGGCGACGGCGCTGGCGATGATCAAGATCGCGCTTATCATGCGCGTGCTTCGCTCAAGCCTGATCGAGGCCTATCAGGACGAATATGTGAACGCGGCGCGCCTGCGCGGCGTTGGCGAGGGCGCGGTTCTCTTTCGTCACGCGCTGCG